>JANORE010000053.1:0-10032 GCA_031415155.1 Akkermansiaceae bacterium
GCGAGGCGCACAAAATCGCGCGCAAATACTACGCCGAGCTCAATCCCAACAAACAAATTTCCCCCAAGGAAATCGAACTGGTCGAAGAGAGCCGCGAAGAAGTCGCTGGCACCACACAGTTCAATCCTGACAACGGTTCACTCCTCAGCGAGCCGCGTGATTTCGAACTCATGTTCAAGACGAACATGGGCGCCACTGGCCACGACATCGCTTACCTTCGCCCAGAAACCGCGCAGTCCATTTTCGTGCAATACAAGAACGTGCTCGATTCTAACAGGGTGAAACTCCCCTTCGGCATCGCGCAGTGCGGCAAGTCCTTTCGCAACGAGATCAACCCACGGAATTTCACCTTCCGCTCGCGGGAGTTTGAGCAAATGGAAATCGAGTATTTCTGCCACCCAGATGATGGTTTACGCCTCACCGAGGAATGGCTGGCGGAGCGCCTCAAGTTCTACGGAGAAATCGGTATTCCTCGGGAAAAACTCCACATTCTCGACATTCCCGATGGCGACCGCGCCTTCTATTCTCAGAAAACTTACGATATCGAATACGAATTCCCCTTCGGCATTCAGGAGCTGGAAGGCGTGGCGTATCGCACTGACTACGACCTCGGCGTGCATGAAAAAGGCGCCGGGAAATCTCTGGTCTACTTCGATGAGGAGACGAAGGAGAAATTCCTGCCGCACGTCGTCGAGCCATCCGCTGGCTGTGACCGCACGGTGCTCGCACTCATTTGCGAAGCCTTCGACGAGGAGACGCTCACCGATGAAAAGGGCAAGGAGGACGTCCGCACGGTGCTGCGATTTGTCCCACGCATGGCGCCGATCAAGGTCGGTATTTTCCCGCTACTGAAGAAGAACGACGAGCAAGTCCGCCTTTGCCGCGAGATTCAGAAGACGCTCCAGCCGTGGATGAATGTCTTCTATGACGACGGTGGGGCACTCGGCCGCCGCTACCGCCGCCAAGACGAAGTGGGCACGCCATTCTGTGTGACCGTGGACTTCGAGACGCTCGGCGAGCAGGGCGATGAGCTGAAAAACACCGTCACGATCCGCCACCGAGACTCGATGGAGCAAGAGCGGCTGCCGATCAGTGGCTTGCTGGCTTGGTTGCTAGAACGAGTGCGTTAAGCTCTTCAAGCGAGCCATTCTGCGGGTGGAGCGATGACTTGTAACCCATCAATCCGGGAGAAATGGGCATCTGAAGTGAGGACCGCCGCGCCGATTCGGAGGGCGCTGGCGGCGATGATCGCGTCTGTCGCCGAGATGACAAAGCCCTTCCGGTCCATTTGACAGGCCAGCGTGATCGCCTCATTCCAGAGCTGCTGGTTCGTCGGCACATTCACCATCACATCCATAAATACCGAGAGGCTATGCAGAAATTTCTCAGACCTGATGCCTCTTAAAACTTCCAGTCGGACCATCCCACAAATCACCAAATTACGCTCTCCTGCCCACTCCACCAAGATCGGTCTCGGGTCTCCTTTTGACTTAAGAAGTGAAATATAGATATTGCTATCGACGAGGACATTTTCGGCCATGATTGACTTTTTTCGACCAAAGTGATGGCAACACAACTAGCGGGAGCCAAAGTTGAACGCGGGCTTGAAGTTATAGTTACGTGGAAACATGCAGAACAGAGGGACTAGTGGGTGTTGCCATCCACAGCTTATTCGGCTGAGTGAGCATCTTCTCAGAAAAAGTGTAGGAATATGGAAACTACAGCTAAACCAGCACCGCAAACAACTGAGACCATAGATACAAAAATACTGCTCCTGCTGTGCTTGAGTGAATCTGGCGGAATAATTCTGAAATTGCGGCCGATCCATAAACGATCTCCTAATTTCGCACCAAGACCAGCACAGAACAGGGATGTTCCAGAAAGATACGGAAGGATGAGTTCCTCTTGTAGCCAGATCTCTTGCCTTCGCCGAAAAATGGTGAAGAACCCCACAACACATCCAACGAACAACCCAAAGACGAAGTGCAATACGAACGAAATCCAATCAGCTTTTTCGGGGGTATCTTGCATAATATGTTTATTAATTGCCGAACAGAAACTTAGGAGTTGAGCGGGTGATAGTTGGACAAGTCCTTCGGATCATATCCGGGATAGACGGCATTCTTCCACTCCTCAGTCGGAATCTCGGAATCCACCTTCAAGAATGTCTTAAAACGCGTCCGCCGGTCCAGCTCTCTCAGCGCCATTTCCACGGCTTCGGTCTTACTGGAGTAGCCGTAACTTTCAATGACCCTCTGCAATAAAGCCTCATCAATATGCATGGTCATTTTCATGCCATACTTGGTATGGCATTCTCGCCCAACCGTCGAGTATTTTCTCACCTCCGCTTCTTGATTCTTCAGATTCAGCCCCTCACTCTGCGGCATGTCCGAGCCTGCCCTAACCCCGATGATGGCCCAATACCAAGGGATGCGGAAGTCGCTCCCTGCGGATATCATCTTGTTTTACCGGCTCGGTGACTTTTATGAAATGTTCTTCGAGGATGCGAAGACTGCCGCGCCAATCATGAACGTGGCCCTGACCAAGCGGGGTGGCACGCCCATGTGCGGCGTGCCATTTCATGCGGCGCAAGGCTACATCGCCCGCTTGCTCAAGGCGGGGAAACGTGTGGCCATCGCCGAGCAGACTTCAGAAGCGGTCGCTGGGAAACTGGTCTCGCGAGAGATTGCCCGGATTCTCACCCCTGGCTCGATCGACGATGAAACTCTGCTCGACAACCAACGCCCGAACTACCTCGCCGCCGTTTGCCGGCACGGGAAATCCGTGGGCCTCGGTTGCGTGGATCACACGACCGGGCAGTTCACCATCGCTGAGTTCAGCGACATCGGCCACCTCCAGGATGAGCTTGCCCGGATTTCCCCTTCCGAGTTACTGATCCCGGATCATCAGGCAGCCGAGTTTGGAAAACTCACGAACTGCCTTATTTACGAGGGCTACACCTTCCTTCCCGAGCACGCCAGCCAGCTTCTGAAAGACCACTTCGCCGTCCACTCGCTGGATGGCTACGGCTGTGGAAATCTCCACGCCGCCAGCGGTGCCGCCGGAGCCATCCTTCACTACCTCATCCACCAACTCCGCCGCCCCTGCGCGCATCTTCTCCCACCCCGTGTCAGAGAAAGCGCCGACCACGTCCTCATCGACGCCGCCTCGCAGCGGAATCTCGATCTCGTCGATTCCCGCGCTGGCAAGGCCCACACGCTGCTCGGCGTGCTGGATCGCACCGCCACCCCGATGGGTGCCCGCCTCCTTCGCGACTGGATACTCCACCCACTTCGTGATCTTGCCGTCCTCACCGCCCGCCAAGATACCATCGCCGCATTTCTCACAGAACCTTACCTCCTCTCCAAGTGCCGCGAGTCCCTCAAGGGCATCCGCGACGTCGAGCGCACCACCTCCCGGCTTTCACAGAACTCCGGAAATGCCCGCGACCTCCAGTCCCTCAGCGTCTCCCTTTCCCACATTCCCGCCCTCCGCGAGGACTACTCATCTCTGCCCACGGATCACGCATCATTGATTGCAGCTCTGCACGATTTTACTGCTCTCACCGACGTTCTATCTGCCGCACTCACCGACGAGCCGCCCGCCCACCTCCGGGATGGCGGCGTCATCCGAGACGGCTGGTCCCCCGAGCTGGATGAACTCCGCAACGCCTCCCGTGGCGGCAAGGACTGGATCGCCCGCCTCCAAGAAGATGAGCGGAAACGCACCGGCATCGACTCCTTGAAAATCAAATTTAACAACGTCTTCGGCTACTTCATCGAGATCACTACCAGCCAGCTTGCCAAGGTCCCGGACGACTACACCCGCAAGCAGACCATGTCGAATGCCGAGCGCTACATCACCCCCGCGCTCAAGGAAATGGAAAATAAAGTCCTCGGTGCCGAAGAACGCTCGAAGCAGCTCGAAGCAGAACTCTTCGCTCAGCTCCGCGCCCAAGTCATCACCTACCTCGGGAAAATCCAAGAGGCCGCCGCCGCCATCGCCCAGATCGACGTCCTCTGCGCCCTTGCCGAGGTCGCCCAACTCCACCGCCACTGCCGCCCCATTTTAAATCAGGAAAACGGCTTCTTCGTCACCCATGGCCGCCACCCGGTGCTGGAGCAGACACTGACCGACACGAAATTCGTCCCCAACGACACCGAGCTGGATCCAGACACCGCCCGCCTCCAGATTCTAACGGGCCCTAACATGGCCGGGAAATCCACCTATATCCGGCAGATCGCCCTCATCGCCGTCATGGCCCAGATCGGTGCCTACGTCCCTGCCGAGTCTGCCACGCTGGGTCTCGTCGATCGCATTTTTTGCCGAGTCGGTGCTAGCGATGATCTCTCGCGCGGGCAGTCCACCTTCATGGTCGAGATGAGCGAGACCGCTCTGATTCTTAATCACGCCACGGATCGCTCGCTTGTCATCCTGGATGAAATCGGGCGCGGCACCGCCACCTTCGACGGACTCTCCATCGCTTGGGCCGTCGCCGAGCATCTCCATGATGCAATCGGCTGTCGCACCCTTTTTGCCACGCACTATCACGAGCTTACCGATCTGGCGAACACCCGCGCTGCCGTGGCGAACTACAACGTAGCCGTCAGAGAGTGGAACGAGGAAATCATCTTCCTGCATAAAATCCTGCCCGGTGCGGCGGATAAATCTTACGGCATCCAAGTGGCCCGCCTCGCCGGATTACCCAAGCCCGTGGTGGAACGCGCCAAGTCCATTCTCTCCCACCTGGAACTCCACTCCGTGAAACCCGAGGCGAAAACCCAAGGCCCCAAAGCAAAAAATACGGACCAGCCCTCACTTCCCAAATCCAAGGCCCCGCAGATGGACCTCTTCGCGGATTTCTGAGTGCACGATCTTCACATCGCGGCCCAAGGTCGTGACCGAGAGGTGTAGCCACTCATGAAATGATATACTGCCGCGTTTCATATTTGGTGGGAAACGTCGGGCTGGATTGCTCCAACGGGGCAACATGCGATAGCCTAGGGCATCGCCCTGGGTAATGGTTGGACGAAATGGTTTAGCCCTGAAAGGGCGGAACTTTTCAGGAGGTGGCGCACCCGATTTCGCCCTTTCAGGGCTTGAATTCATTAGGATTTCTCGGCCCAGGGCGTTGCCCTGGGCTATCGCATTTTGCCCCGTTAGGGCAATTCATTGAGCGATGGTATCATTTTCACAAATCATCATGCGTGGCAGTATCATTTAAGAATGCTTGGGATCTCGGCCTTCCGGTGGCTTCACCGTAAGCGACCAAATCACTCCGACCGTAAGGATCAGTGCCACGATTGAGACACTGATCGGCGGTGAAATGTGATGGCCGAAGGCACTGCCGATGAGTTTGAGGGAAACAAAAATCAGCAGGATCATGATCGCCTTGTCCAAGGCCCAGAGCTTACTTTGCGCGGCGACGAGTAAGAAATAGAGGCTGCGCAATCCCGCCGCCGCCCAGAGGCTGGAAGTGATCATGAGGAAGGGGTCCCGCACCACCGCCACGATGACGGGCATCGAGTCGAAGGCGAAGACGATATCGCAGACCTCGATGCATACCAAGCACAGGAACAGCGGCGTCACCCCGTGGCTAAAAAAGCGCCCGGACTCGATGGAGGGATTGATTTTGGCGAATTTCCGCACCATCAGGACCGACCAGTGACCAGTGTAGTCTACCTCGGCATCATCATCCCCGCTTTTCCACATTTTCCAAACCGTCCACAGGACGACGAGGGCGAAGGCGATGAGGACGTACGGGCTGGCATTGGCAATGAAGGCACCGAGGCCTAGGAAAAATACGCGAAAAATAATGGCACCCAGGATGCCCCAGTAGAGGATGCGGTGTTGATAGTGCTGGTTTTGATCAAGCGTCAGACCGAAGGATTTAAAAATCAGGTAGAAGGCGAACAAATTGTCCAGCGCGAGAGCCTTCTCCAGAACGTAACCCGTCGCATAGAGGCTTAAGGCTTCCGGTCCTGCCAAGACTCGCACCGTATCGCCGAACGTCTCGGTCCGCGGGTTCTGATTGTAACTCCACCAGATATAGATCGAGAAAAGTGCCGAGCATACGACCCACACCAGCGACCACATCAAGGCGTTGCCCATGGTGATCGCCTGACCTTTTTTGTGGGAAAAAAGGTCGATGCCGACTGCAATGACGAAGGGCACCAAGAAGGCCAGAATATCCAGCGAGGAAATAGCCCTAAAGGCGGACAAGGAGTCTTGAAACATGATCGAGAGAATTCGGGATTAGCATGGAGTAGTGGGGAGCGGGATTAGCCATTTACCGCAGACGATCACAAGAGTTTTTTCCGGCATCGGATACGGATGATCTCCGTCAGATTCACCTCCCCGATCGTCACCAACGAATCCGCTTATTCGTGCTCGCTGAGATAGCGCTCGGCTTCGAGAGCTGCGGCACATCCTTGACCCGCAGCAGTGATCGCCTGGCGGTAGTAGTGGTCGGCGACGTCACCTGCGGCGAAAAGACCGGGTGTCTTGGTCGAGGTGCGGCCCGGATTTTGGAGGATATAACCGTTCTCATCCTTATCGACGAGGTCGCCGAGGAAGGCGCTGTTGGGGACGTGGCCGATGGCGACGAAGACGCAGGCGACCTCCAGCTCCTTCTTTTCACCATTTAGCAGATTTTCTAACATGACAGCACGCATCTCGCCTTTGTCATCGGTGATGTATTCACTCACCGTCGAGTTCCAAATCGGCTCGATTTTCGGATTTACCAAGACGCGATCCGCCATGATTTTTGAGGCACGGAGTTCATCGCGGCGATGGATGAGATACACCTTGCTCGCGAAACGAGTGAGGAAACTGGCTTCTTCACAGGCACTGTCACCACCGCCGATGACACAAACGGGGACATCACGATAGAATGCACCATCGCAAGTGGCGCAAGAAGTCAGGCCATGGCCGATGAGTTCTTTCTCACCAGAAATCCCAAGATGTTTAGGGGCGGCGCCAGTAGCGATGATGACGGTTTTCGCCTCGTAGTTCTCTGATCCCGCATGGAGTAAAAAGCTGCCATCTTCGCGGTGCTCGATGGATTCCACGCTGGCCCACGCGATTCTTGAACCGAATTTCTCGGCCTGTGCCTGCATCTTCATCATCAAATCCGGTCCCATGATTCCTTCTGGGGAACCAGGCCAGTTTTCCACTTCCGTCGTGGTGGTGAGCTGCCCACCGGGCTGAGTGCCAGAGAGAAGGAGGGGTTTTAGATTTGCACGTGAGGTGTAAATCGCGGCGGTGTATCCCGCGCAGCCAGTACCGATGATGATGACGTTTTCCATGGAGTTTGATTGTGAGCGTTAGAGCACCGCAGTATTCCGGCGGTTTTCCGATGGAGTCAATACCCGCTCATTTGAAATCTCCATGAACCTCGGATTTCTCCCATCTCTGGGGCATTCATTCAGAAAAGAAAGTGATCATTTTCTACGAAGAAGCGATTGCGAATGGATGGGTTGCAGGATATTTCGTTCTGGTGGTTTTCGAAAAAATGCTGCTATGGATTGATCCCGTGCCGAGGACGGGACCGGAAACGATGGCTGTGGATGAGTGGCTGCTAGAAACTGCGCGGACTCCGGTTTTGCGAATTTATCAGTGGTTAGGAAATTGGGCCAGCCTGGGGTATTTTGGGGAAATGGCTGAAGCACAAGTGGCATTTCCTGGAGTGGATTTAGTACGCCGTTGGACGGGTGGAGGAATCGTCAATCATCGGGCAGACTGGACTTACACCATTGCAGCTCCTCATGGCGAGCCGCTCACCCGCTGGCGTGGTGCAGAGAGTTATCGGCGGATTCATGCGGCATTGACGGAAACACTCACGGCAGAAGGAATCCCAGCGCGGCTTAGCTGCGGCAGTGAGGAAACTGGAGCGACACAGTGTTTTGAAAATCCGGTGAGTCATGATTTGCTGGGCTCAGATGACAGGAAACTCGCTGGCGCTGGGCAACGGCGCACGCGACGAGGACTGCTGCATCAAGGTTCGGTGGCACTTCATGGGGTTTCTGCGCTGCGGGGAGAAAACTTCGCAAATCGGCTAGCCGTGCAATGGGAGCATTCTTCATTTTTGCCCGATCATGAAGACATGACTCAGCGAATCGCTGCCCGCTATTCATGCCAAAAATGGATGGATCGGCGGTAAATCATCGGGGAATGCCAGCAACTTACCGGCTATTCCCGCCGCAAAAATCTGTGACTATTCTTTCACAGATCAATTCTTGATTTATGAGGCCGATCCTGTTGATTTTCCTGCCATGCGCATTCTTATTACTGGTGGGGCGGGCTTTTTAGGCTCGCATCTTTGTGAGCGTCTTCTCAATGAGGGCAACGAAATCATTTGTTTGGATAACTTTTTCACCGGAAGAAAGCGGAACATCGCTCATCTCCTCGACAATCCATACTTCGAGCTGGTCCGCCACGATGTGACTGAGCCTTTCAAATACGAAGTCGATCAGATTTACAACCTTGCCTGTCCTGCCTCGCCACCGCATTACCAGCACAACCCGATCAAGACGACAAAAACCTCGGTAATGGGTGCGATCCATTGTCTCGGCCTCGCAAAACGAGTTGGTGCTCGCGTTTTCCAAGCCTCCACTTCCGAAGTTTATGGCGATCCTAGCGTCCATCCGCAGCCGGAATCGTATCACGGAAACGTCAATCCCATCGGGATTCGCGCTTGTTATGACGAGGGGAAACGCTGCGCGGAAACTCTATTCTTCGACTATCATCGCCAGAACCAGGTGGACATCCGCGTGGTGCGAATTTTCAACACCTATGGCCCACGAATGCTACCTGACGACGGCCGAGTTGTCTCGAATTTCATTGTTCAAGCGATTCAGGGCAAGGATCTTACGATTTACGGTGACGGCACCCAGACTCGTTCATTTTGTTATGTGGATGATCTCGTGGACGGCTTTATCCGACTGATGAATCACCCTGATATCACCGGGCCAGTGAACATCGGAAATCCTGGTGAATTCACCATGCTGCAGCTCGCCGAGCTGGTTCTCAAAAAAGTCAATGGTCCGTCGAAAATCACTTATCTGCCGTTGCCAGGAGACGATCCTAAGCAACGCCAGCCCGACATCACACTCGCCAAGAGCGCACTGGGCTGGCAGCCGACGGTTTCTCTGGATCAAGGTCTCGATTCGACGATTGATTACTTCCGTAAGTTGTTAGCATAAATTTCCAATCCATTTTGGGAATCGCTTGATGATAGATTCTACCAAAAAGACTGAATTTTGTCGGTTGCCGACTCCAGCATGGGATGTCAGGATTCTCTTGTGAAATTGATTGGTAAATGCTGGTTCGGGATTTTGGCAATGTTGGTGCTCCCGTTGAATGCCCAAGAGGAAAAGGTGGCCGATCCGGTTGAAGTCAAAGGCGAAATCCCGAAGGACTTGGTGGATGATCCTCATGTCCGTGAAGAGTTAGCGGTGAACGAGTTCACGGCACCATCGATTTCCAAGCTGTTTGACACCTTGCAGTTTTTGATGCCGCTTCCGATTTCTGAGGTGGCTCGGAAAATGCCAGCACGGATGTCTCAAGATCGTGCCGACTTGGCCATCGAGCTAGGTTTCTTAATCGCCGATGGATTTTTGGTGGTCCAAGCCGAGCAGCTCGACCAAGTGGAAGAATTGGCTAAAGATTTAACACGTTACGGAAAAGCACTGGGTGCCGGAGATCGGGTCAATCGTCATGCGGCCAGTCTGCTAGAGAGTGCGAAAAACAAGGATGTCATGCAGTTGAAAAAAGAACTGACATCCACGCAGAGAGACGTGGAAGCGGAGTTAGTATCTTTGCGTGATGCCGATCTGGCCCACTTGATTTCGCTGGGCGGATGGATTCGCGCACTTGAGGTTTCGACCGTGGCCGTAGACAAGCAATTCTCCACTGAACGAGCAAGGAAAGTGATGCGAGAAGATATTGCGGATTACTACACCGAATCTGTCGCTGGCCTAGAGCCAAAAATTTCTGAACGCCCGAATTATCTCGCGATGCGCGACTTGCTTG
>JANORE010000054.1:0-12582 GCA_031415155.1 Akkermansiaceae bacterium
TGACTTTCCAGTAGGACGCGTTCGCGGTCGCGAAGGCGTTTGAGATCATCTTGGAAGCTCGTCAGAATGCCATTCCACTGGGTGAAGGCCTCGGCGGTGCGGCGGTTGGATTTGCGGCTTTCTAGGGCGAGGGATGAGAGATCGCCGAAGACGGTGGCGAGGTCTGGATTTTCGTCCGGCTCGGGTTCTTCGCTGAGTTCGGTGGGGATGTCGTCAAGAGTGTCGAGCCAAGACTCGAAGTCTTCGCGGAGGGTGGCTTTCCAATCGGCGAGAGCAGAAGTGAAATCTTGGTCATCGTCTTCCTCGTATTCGTCAACTTCGTCCTCGGTTTCCTCTTCGAGGGCGTCTCGTGTGTGAGAAGTGAATGTTTGGTTAGAATCCAGCCAAGGCACCGGCTGGCTGGGTAAGAAGGAGGAATCTTCGGGATGCGAAAGAGGAAGCATTTTTAGCGAAGGGTCGTACAGTGGCGGAGGAAGGAGCGAAGTTCGGTCCAAGGGCGGGCCGTGTGAGGCCGTATTTGCTCGCGCTCGACGAGCAAGGCGATCGGCGAATCTGGGGATTCGGCTCGTTCAAAAAACCACCAGCGGCAGCGAGCGTCGATGTCCTTGATGCTCTGATAGGCCGTCTGAACTCGCCCAAAGCCTTCGGGGTCGGTGTCGGGTGAGTGGCGGCGGAGTTGAGTAAGATAGGCGTTGCGAATGGCTTCGTCTTCTGCGTCGTCCGGGACATCGAGAATGAGGTAGGGGTTCATGGTCGAAACGGTTTGGAGGGTGGTCGGAAATTAGGGAGTGGATCGTTGAGATTTCCAATGCCAGGTAGACCCGCAGAGCCAAGCGCACCATTGAGGGCCTTCATCAGATCGGAGGTGCTCAAATTCCCCACGGCTTCATCCAATCCGAAGAGGTCATCATCCATGCAGTCATCATCGTAGTCGTCGTATTCGCCATTTTCCCCGTGGGGATCGTAATCGAGATCGAGTTTGGGGGTTCGCTCGCGGATATCATCGCCATATCTTGCCGCGTTGCTGCGGCGTGCGTTTTTTTGACAGAGCTGGAGCAGGCGGCGATCATCGGGATCGGAGGAATCACAAAGCTGGAGCGCGAGTTCCATCGAGGATTTTTCAACAGGAACTGCCAACCAAGGGAAGCTGTAGATCGAGCAAAAGAAGTGTACGAGCGGGTCTATGGGCCTGTGACTAAACCAATCTTGTATGACGGGACAACCGAGAGCTAGGTCCGGGTCGCTACTGCTTAAGATTTTGATGAGAAGTGTCGTGAGATCCCTGCGCTCGGCGACGAAGCGGATGAGGAGTGCTTTGTGATCCGCGAATAACTCCCGCGCAACATCGCGGGCAAAGGGGTGGCGGGCACTGCCCTCGAAGGCTGCCACTTCATCTATGACGGCTAAGAAATCCGCAAGCGACTCGGGAGCGGGGCGGCCAGGAAATATTTTTTCGAGGGTCTCTTCCTTAAATCTCAAATTAAATTTCTCGATTTTGAAACGGCAGGCGATCTCTAGCAGGAAAGCGCTTGGAGAGATGAGCAGGGTGGCAGAGGTGAGTGCGACGAGGTGTTCTTCCGCCATGCCGTGGCGGGCATCTAGGACGATGCGGTGGACGCGGAGACGCCAAAGCGAGTCGTCAGAACGGAATGGATTCGCGGAGGCGAGGGAGTCGATCATTTCCCATTTGACCTTGGCGGGCGTGCCTTTTTTATAAGCTTCCTCGGCGATGCCGAGGCGAGCGCGGAGAAGACCACGGGAGATACGGGGATCGACGGAATCGATTTTCGCGGCACTTTCAAAATTGCGGAGTGCCTTGGTATAAGTCTTGCGGGCATTGCAGCAGTCGCCGTTGCGGATGAGGACTTCCTTTTGGGTGGGGAAACGCTTCGTCAGCTCGTCGAGGAAGCGGTGGTATGCAGAGGTGTCCTTGCCCATGGAAAGCAGGTCGCATTGCATGAGCCAGGCTCGGAGATTATCCGGGTCGTGTTTGACGGCATGTTCGAGGGCTTTTCTGGCATTGGGAGGGGAACACCGGTCTTCTTGGTCTTTTTTGATCGCCGTGAGGTAGCCCTCGGCGAGATTCATAAAGATCCGAGAGAGCATGGCCGGGCTGAGAGATGCGACGCGGCACACTTTCTCAAGATTCTTGAGTGCTGTGGTGAAATGGCTGTGGGCGCAGCTTCCGAAGTCGTCGAAAGTAATTGAGAAAAATGCTTGGTCTACGGTCGCACGCGCGACGGTTCGTGAACTGACCAAGATATATTTTAGGACGGCGTCTTCGTAGTCCGAATATTCCTTATGATCATTGATAAACTCGGTCGTAAGAAATCGAGTGAGGTCCGCTTTAAAATTGCGGGCACCCCAGCAGAACAATCCGGGAACTTTCTTCGTGAGGAGGTTGAAAGCTTTGGCATGCTGCTTTTTCCGCCACAGCGGCTCTACTTGGAGGAGTGGCTCGGCCAAGGTTGGGAGGCCAGCCCAAGAGCAAAGAGCGTAAACAGTTTTGGAGGAGGGCTGCGGGGTGGGAGGAGCACCGCAGAGTGTCAAAAGTGCGGGCATCGACGAGTGCAACAGTGAAGTTCTCGGTACCCTACGGAAATAATCCGCAGCGCGGGGATGGTCGCCGGATTCGAGAGCGGTCATGCCCTTGAAGAACAACACCCAGTGGCTAAAAGGCGATGACCGCGGCACCGTTCGCAAGAGAATGGTAGTCTCTGCGGTGGCAGCAGATCCGTAGCCGAGTTCCAATGCCGTGAGAATCGCTTTGGCATCCGGGTGGCCGGGATGATCGGGTGATGAGGCTCCGAGAATCATCTCGTCGGCAGCGCGTATGAGTTCATCTGGCTGCGTCGCGCTGGTCAATCGTTCTGCGGCCAAAGGGACCATGGCGGACCATGCATCGCGAGAGACTTCTCGGGTTACAGGCGTGAGCGTGAGGTTAGAGGTGGCTGGAGCGATGGTTTTTAGATAAGCGAGGACTTGATTCGCCTCGCTGACGAGGCCCTTGGATATCATTTCATTGGCAAGCCCGAGATTCGCCTCAATCAGTAGCGGGAGGGCGCGTGAAGGCTGAGATTTGTGGAGAGACTTGAAGGCATCCCGCGCTTTGCGGAATTTTCCATTCTGTAAAAATTCGAGTCCCGATCTTTCGAGAGCGATTTGAGCGGGAGTGAATGGTATTTCCGGCATGGGCTGGGGGAGGAAATTATCGGCAGAGTACCAGGCGGCAAGATAAAATAGCACTTATACAAAAACTCACGCGGGTGGCACATACCCGCTGCCAACCCCGGCGACGATGCCTAATGCTGCACCGAGGCACTCTCCTCGAAATTGAGAAATCCGCGCGAGGGATGTCAGCTCGATTTTTCCGATGATCTTTCGCGTTCGAAAAAGTTGCGGCTTGGCAGATGGGCGAATGCGGGATGCGATAGGCAGTGAAATGATTTCCGTTACCGAAGGCCAGCCGATCCCAAGATTTAGCGACTCGGTGAAAGAAGCGTTTTCGAAAAAAGGCGTATTGGCAAAGTCGCGCGATTTTACGTATCGGCCACAGCAACAAGAACTCGCAGTGGCGGTGGCCGAGGCATTGATGGGAGCTTCGCCGCTGGTGGCCGAGGCGGGAACGGGAGTTGGGAAATCCCTAGCCTATCTTCTTCCTGCCGCACGATTTGCCCTTGAGACGAATCGTAAAGGGATCATTTCTACGCACACGATCAACTTGCAGGAACAATTGATTCGCAAAGACATTCCAATCGTTCGTAAAATCCTAGGTGATGAATTGCCTGCAGTTTTATTAAAAGGCAGGCAAAATTATCTATGCCCACTGCGGCTGCGACGTGCCCAAGAACAAGCGGCGGATCTCTTCACTGGCACGGAAAATGATGAACTTGAGGCGATTCGGAAATGGGCGGAATCGACGCGAGATGGCACCTTGAGCGATTTGCATTTTCAGCCGCAGATGAAGGTCTGGCTGCAAGTTTGCAGTGAGGCGCACCTTTGCACCGCGCGGCATTGCGGGCCACGCGGAAATTGCTTTTTCCAAGAAGCCAGAAAAGCGGCGGCGGATGCCAAGCTGATCGTGGTAAATCACACGCTATTTTTCGCACTTTTAAATACCGAGGACGAGCCGAGTGAAGAGGAAGACTCTAAGAAAATGGGCGGCTTTTTATTCCCGAATGACTTCGCGGTATTAGACGAGGCCCACACCATCGAGCAGGTCGCAGCGATTCAGTTAGGCTTGCGGGTTTCACAATCCGGCCTGCGTTTTGATTTGCAGCGGCTGTATCATCCGCGGACTCGCAAGGGGCTGCTGAAATCGTTCCGCAAAGCCTCGGCGATGACCGCGGTGGAGGACGCCTTGACTGCGGTGGAGCGGTTTTTCCATCACGTCGGCGACGTTGCCAAATTCGGAAATTACTCGAAGGAATTTCGCGTGCGCCAGACGGAACTGGTTCCTAACAGTCTCGCGGAACCCCTCAGAAATTTGTGGCTAGAAATGGATGATCTCGCGGCTGATGTGGAATCGGAAACGACGAAAGCGGAGCTACAAGATGCCTCGCGGCGGCTGCGTGAAACCCATGGTGCGATTGGTGTTTTTCTCGATCAAGCGACGAATGACAGCGTGTATTGGATCGAGCGTAGTGGCCGTGACGAACAGCAATTCAGCCTTCACGCAGCGCCAGTCAATGTGGCGGATCGGCTACGTCCATTGCTTTTTGACGGGAAGAAAAGCATCGCCCTGACCAGTGCGACTCTCGGTGTGGGCGACCCGAAGCTTGGCTATTTCCGTAGCCGAGTGGGAGCGGAAAAAGCCCGTGCTTTGTGCATTGGAAGTCCGTTCGACTATCAGCGGCAGATGAAGATCCGTATTTACAAATCCGTGCCAGATCCGGGGACGCCGAAGTATGATGAACTGCTTGCGGAGGGGATTCGCCAAGCGGTGTTAGAGAGCGATGGCCGGGCATTTGTCTTGTTCACGAGCTATCGGACGATGCGAGATGCGGCACAGCGGTTAGAGAAATTTTTCCGCACGCAAGGCTGGCGGGTTTTACTGCAAGGCGATGGGATGCCAAGGCACCGGATGATTGAAGAATTCCGGCAAGATGTGCACAGCGTGTTGTTCGGAACGGATAGTTTCTGGACAGGCGTGGACGTGCCGGGGGAAGCACTTTCGAATGTCATCGTCACGCGTCTACCGTTCGCCGTGCCAGATCATCCACTCGTCGCCTCGCGGCTGGAAGCCATCGAAGCAAGCGGCGGAAATCCGTTCATGGATTACTCCGTACCGGAAGCGATTTTAAAAATGCGCCAAGGCGTCGGTCGCTTGATCCGCACCGAGCAAGATCGAGGACTTGTCTGTATTCTGGACAACCGGATTCTTACAAAACGCTATGGGCAGTCGTTCTTAAAAGCCCTGCCAGACGCACCTGTGGAAATCATCGGTTAGAAACGGTTAGTCATGGATGCTTGTCAATCGCGAGACCGCTAATTTGAGCAGTGCGCTGTCCCATTGGCCGGGCGCGGTGGGGGATTCTCCGAGGTAGCCGTAATTGAGAATGCTGCCGCTTTGAGCACAGAGAAGACGAGAAACCGGAGCGAGCGGCCCCATGCCCATCGTAGCGACAGGAAGGCCATGATCTTCTAACTGAAATTCCGCAAGTCGTGCCAGATCGGCTGGAGTTTCTAGCATCGCAGCCGCTTTAAAAACGGCTGCTCCTGCGTCTTTCGCTTTTTGCAGGGCATGCTTGAGAGCCGCATTCGTCGGCAGTTTGTTGAAATCATGATACGAGGCGATCCAAGGGATTTCTCGTTGGAAAAGTTCGTCGATCAGCTCCCTCATTTCATGAATGCTGGCGACCTCGATGTCGATGAAAGTAGCGGAATCGAGCACGGCACGTAGCAAATCCATCCGAGCTACCGCGGAGATGGCAAGTGGGCCACCTTCATCGCTACGCCGAGCCGTAAATAATAGCGGAATTTCCGCAAGGTGACTCCATGACGAAGGCGGTGGGTGAGGTTGTTCTGCATGGAGAAGATCGAGGCGTATTTCTGCGATGTCACACGAACGACACACGTCGGAATGGGTTGATTTTTGCAAATCGGAAGAGCCGCCAAAGCTACCAACGACTTTCGGTTGTTTATTACTGAGTATTTTTTCCGCAAACGTCACCCGCAAACGATGTGTGCCAAATGCTAATGCGTCAATTGCTTGTGTAGAATAGAAGAGCCAGATTTGTTAGCTTTTAAGGAATTTTTAAGAAAAATCATCAATTTCTCTCGTCAACCCGAAATCCAATTCCCTAAGTTTCTTGAAAGCCCACCAAGAATGAACGTTTTCCCACGCAAATCTCTTACCATTCCCGCCGCTCTTGCCATCGCAGCACTATCCATCGGCAGTGCCTTCGGACAAGCCGCCAAAGTAACTGGGGCGATGCCCGAGTTTGATGATTTTCCTTCTCCCAAGTTCAGCACGGGCAAAGACAAACCCTTTTCGCCCAAGGATTGGCTGGAGATCGAAGTGAAACTCAAGGTCCAGCTTGCTCCAGAGCCTAAATCGAAGACCTGTGAAAAAATCACGGTGAAATGGTATGTAGCGGTCAAAGATCCTGAGAAATCGGGTTCGATGATGCTTCTTACCAAGGAAGTTGATCATGTGAACATTCCACTCGAACAAGATGTTTATTGTTCCGTCTATCTATCGCCGAGTTCAGTGAAACGTTTAACGGGAACTGACCGACAAGGTAAAAACGCAGTTGAGGCGGTAGGCTACGAGGTTTTTTATAATGGAACCAAAGTAGCGGAAGAGACTAACAAATTTAAGGTGGGTTGGTGGAGTGCCGCCTCAGAAAAAATTTCGAGGAACGACTCAGTGCCTTTACTGAAAAAATCCGAAACTCCATTCAGCGACATGTGGTGGGATCGTTTCGCTGAGTTAGCTCCTGATCGTAAATAAAATCGCCGTTTCTTCTTTTATCCACCACAAGTTTTTCTCTCATCTCTAAAGAATCATGGCTGACAATCAGACCACAGTTGCAATTAACATCGGATCTCAGCGGATCGGTATGGCCGTATTCGAAGCTGGAAAAAATGGTAGCCTCATTTTAAAGGCATACAGCTCGGAAACGATTGTCGCGGATCCTGCGCTTGAGGCCTCGAAAATCTCACAAACTCGCATCGCGATTGGAGATCTAGCCCAGCGTCTCAAAATCGGGAAAACCAAGGTCAGATATGCCATTTCTGGGCAGTCCGTTTTCACGCGCTTTGTAAAATTACCGCCGATTCAAGAGGACAATATCGAGCAACTCGTCACTTTTGAGGCTCAGCAGCACGTTCCTTTCCCACTTCCTGAAGTGGTCTGGGATTATGAATTGATCGAAGGTGCTCAAGAAAAAGAAGCGGTGATCGTTGCGATCAAAGCTGACTCCCTTGATGAGATCAATGCCGCCGTCAACGAAAGTGGTCTAAGCACCTCGGAAGTGGATGTCGCGCCGATGGCTCTCTACAATTCTTTCCGCGCCGCTTATGGTAATCCAGAGGAGCCAATCCTCCTCATCGATATTGGTGCCAAGACGAGTAATTTGCTCTACATCGAAGGTCGTCGCTTTTTCACCCGGAGTATCGCCATTGGTGGTGGTGCGGTCACGGCAGCGATTGCGAAAGAATACGGTATTTCCTTCATGGATGCCGAGCATCAGAAAATTTCCAATGGGCTGGTGGCTCTGGGTGGCGGTCACACCGAGCAATTGGACGAAAATGTCGCGGCTCTTGCGATGGTGATCCGCAACGCACTGACTCGTCTTCCTGCGGAAATCGCGCGGACGACGAGCTACTACCGCAGCAATCACGGCGGGAGTGCCCCCTCGCGAGTCTTGTTAGCGGGTGGAGGTGCGAATCTGCCTTACACCCTCGAGTTTTTCCAAGAAAAGTTAAATCTTCCGGTTGATTACTTTAATCCCGTCAGAGATATCGCGATTGGTAAAGGAGTGGACGCTGCAGTGGTCCAGCGCGAAGGACATCTCATGGGGGAACTCGTCGGATTGGGCCTTCGTGGAATCGGCAAATCATCCATCAATATTGATTTGGTCCCACTAGTCGTCGAGCAATCTCGTGCCGCAGACCGAAAAAAGCCTTTCCTCATCGGCGCAGCAGCTCTGCTACTAGGCGGGGTTGGTGCTTGGGCGGCTCTTCAGCATCTTGCCGCTTCCAAGGCTACCGAAAAAGCACTGACCATGGCAGATCAGCGTGAGGCCCTTGCCCCAGTCAAAACCGAGATCGAAGGGCTCCTGAAAAAGGAAAGTTCTCTTCGTCAAGTGGCTTCAGGCTACACGGGTTCCGAGTTGGATCGCGCTTACTGGATGGACTTGCTATTCGAGGTTCGCAGTGCCTTCGCCAGTGATGCCGTTTGGATCACGGATATCGAGCCGATCAGCGGCTACGATCCCCTGGCAGTGGGCGTGAAAGGCTCCAATGGCAGAGTCGATCCTAAGTTCAAAAGTGGCGTTTCCTTGATTAAATCAGAATTTGGTGCCCTCGTGTATGGTAGTTCAGCTCTCAACGAGATTAAAATAGACACACCTGCCAAAGGACAAAAACCAGCGGCAAACAATGCTGGAACTGCGAACGCGGTTCGTATCCGAGGTTTCTGGCGAGAAACCACCAAAGGACAGAATGTGGTTTCTGAATTATTGAAAAACCTCAAAGAAAAATCTACGAAGTTCAATTTTAAATCCAAGGACGCCAAAGGCAAAGAGTCGGTTTTAAGTGACGACAAAATCTTGGTCATCACGGTAGCAGGTGCGGCAGGCGAGCTTGGGTTGCCTTTTGAAATCACGCTTCCTCTCGCTCGCGAAGTGCCTGTCAAGTAAGCCTATCAACAATTTTTCATCGGAATTATGAATTGGATTAAAGAAAATAAATTTCTCGCGGGATTAAGTGGAGGTACTTTACTGGGTGTCATTTCACTACTTCTTTTTGGTTTTCAAGGAGCGAATAAATATCAGGCTGCCCAAGAAAATTTTGGGACAGCACTTACTGAAGCCACTGAGTTTGAAGCCATTTCTCTTTACCCGAAAGCTGAAAATCGTGATGGGAAACTGAAAGCTCTTGAAGATTACCGGAAGTCGCTGGACTCCATTCAAACTGCTTTTGAGCCGTTTCGTCCTAAGGAAATCAAGGACGTAAGCCCCCAACAATTCACCGATCGCTTGCTCGCGGCAAAAACGGAGGTGAGCAAAGCTTTCGAAGATGCAGGAACGGTCACGCCCGAAGCTTTCTTCCTCGGATTTGAAAGATACCGAACTTCGCTCGCTGCGGGTTCCACTACAGGTGTTCTTGATTATCAACTGGCAGCAGTCAAAAATCTGTTACTCGCGTTGGCCAAATCTGGGCCATCGGAATTAAAAAATATCTATCGGCAGAGTCTGCCAGAAGAAGATAATCAGCCTTATACACCAGCAGAGGCTGCGGTGACTCGACCTTATCCCTTGGAAATTACTTTCCTTGGCACCGAAAAGTCGGTACGCGAATTCGTGTCTTCAATGTCAAAAGTGGAGAATGGTTACTTTGTAATTCGCTCACTACGAATCTCCAACGAAAAGAAAGACGCACCTAAGATTAGCGATGCAAAATTCGAAACAGTTCAAACTCCCATATCAGCCGCGAGTGGAGATGGCGGATTTGTCTTGCCCGGAGAAGAAGCTGCTGCGGCTGGAACCACTCCGAAACCTGCGGCAGATAGCAGTCAGATTTTATCCCAAGTCCTCGGGAGTGAAAAGATTCTAGTGTTTTTAAGACTCGACTTACTTCAGTTTCTTCCTGCCAAGAAGCTTCCTTAACCCTTATCCCTGCTAAATTTTCGACCATGTCTTGGTTTTCCACAAATTATGAAAAGGCCGCCCTCGGGGGAGCCGCCGTAGTCGCACTCGGACTCGCTTATTTTGGCTGGGCCAAATATGGGAGTGTTGATGAAAACTTTAGCGACGCGCTCAAAGGTTCAGGAAATAATAACTCTGCGGTCCAAGATGCAGAGATGATTCCTAAGGCGATTGCTTCTTTAGCGATTGACCGCACTTGGAATCAAGCACTCGCCGTAGATCGCCCCGTAGATCTCTTCACGGGTATTCCTTTGTTTGTCGCGAGTGCTGCGCCCGACAAGCCATTGGATCCGATCACTGGAGAGATGATTCATCCGCCGATTCCTAACCCATGGTGGATCGAAAATCGTATTGATCCGGGCTACGCAGATTCACCCAATCGTGATCCAGATAAAGACGGTTTCTCCAATCTCGAAGAATACAATGCAAAGTCAGATCCGAATGATGTGAAGTCGATTCCATCGTTGATCGCAAAGCTAATGTATGTAAAAGATGAGAGTTTAACTTGGGTCATTCAGCCACGATATGGTGCGGGTCAGGACTTGCCATTCAATTACCAAGATTCGAAGGGTGCGAAGAATACGACAGGCATGTCGGAAATGATCGTTCCCGGCGGAGTATTTTTCAAAGCGGGTGTGATGGCGAATCGCTTCAAGTATATTGAGTCACAAACTCGTCAGGAAATGAATCCAAGGACGAATTCTCCATCCGATGTGACTTACGCGAAAATCGAAGATCAACGTCCTAACAAAAAAGGGGTGATCTATGAATTTCCAGCGCCACTGAATGATCAGCTATTTAGGGAACATTATAAATATGACCGGACTGCGGTCTTCTCGCTCGAAGCACTCGGCATGAACGGGAAGGAATTCAAAGTGGAGGAAAATACCACGTTTGCTCTTCCGCCAGAAAATCCGAACAAAGACTATCTTGCCAAGATCGTCACGCCAACATCCGTAACGATCGAGTTCACCACTCCATCAGGTGAGAAAAAAACTGTCCAAATTAGCAAAGGAGAAATGCCGACGTTAGGTGAATAAATTTAAAAAAAACTTTCCAAAAATCGAAAACCCCGCCAGAAAACTTCAGTCCATTATGCAAAAAACGCCAATTTCCAGATCCAGTTGCACCGCTCTTACTTTGATGGCGGTTGCAGCTTCCATGCCAGTTACTATTTCGGTGGTTCAAGCCGGTGAAGGTGGCTCTGGCCTGAGCGGTCTCGCTCAACGCGAAATGCTTCGCCGACAAGATGCCATCACTGAAGGAGATGCCTTACTGAATGAAGGTCGCGCGGCCTATGCCAAGGGGGATTATCAACAGGCTGTCGATAAGTATCGCCAAGCATTAGATCGTGTGCCCGACGCGCCGATGGTGGCGGATCGTCGTAAAAGTTACGCTGAACATCTTGGCGATGCGAGTGTCGCTCTTTCCATCCAGCACCGTAAGGTTGGAAAATACATGGAAGCCCGTACTCTTCTCGAAGCGGTCCTCGTTGCTGATCCAGAAAATATCGAAGCAAAGCGGGAAATGGGCTACCTGGATGATCCAATCCGCACCAATCCAGCCCTAACCTACGAACACACTCAAAACGTGGATAAAGTTCGCCGTGGTCTTTACACAGCAGAAGGGAACTTTAACCTTGGTAAGTTTGACGATGCCAAGAAGGAATACAACAATGTGCTTCGGACCGATCCTTATAATTCGGCCGCTCGTCGTGGACTTGAGCGTGTCTCATCGGCTAAATCCGATTACTATCGTGCGGCATACGATCACACGAGGGCTGAACTCCTCAGCCAAGTGGATGCCGCTTGGGAGCTTTCGGTGCCAGTGGATGCCCCTAACTTAGGCCCTGATGAGACCCTAAATTCTGGTGATGAAAACGGAATCGCCTATATTACGAAGAAGTTACAGGAGATTGTCATTCCTCGGATTGACTTTGAGGATACCACGGTGGAAGAGGCCATTGACTTTCTCAGGCAGCGCTCGACTGAACTGGACAAGGAACTGGATCCTACCCGAAAAGGAGTCAATTTCGTGGTGCGTCGTCCTCGTGCCAGCACGGTCCCGGCCGCAGTTACAGATCCTGCCGCTGCTGCTGATGCAGTGATTGCAGCTCCAATCTCAGACCCAGGATCTCTGCGCATCAAGGAACTTCGCGTCCGGAATGTGCCTCTTGAAGTTGCTCTGAAATATATCTGTGAACAAACCAAGTTACGTTACAAGGTTGATAATTTCGCAGTAACGCTAGTTCCTCAGACTGAAGGTGGCGATGACTTCTTTACTCGGACATTTCGGGTGCCCCCAGATTTTCAAAGTAAGCTAGATGTAGGTGGTTCTGCTCCTGCCGGTGCTGCAGATCCTTTCGCGGATGCCGCTGCCAACAGTGCTGCAAAGCTGGAACTTAGGCGCCCGATTAAAGAGCTTCTTAATAGTAATGGCGGGATTGGCTTTCCTGAAGGCAGTTCGGTCACTTTGAGTAGTTCTGGAGCTCTGTTGGTGACAAATACGCCTGCTGAACTCGAGAAAATCGAGCAGTTGATCCAAGCGATTGATTCAGGCAAGCCGAAGCAGGTGAAAATCACCACGAAGTTCGTGGAAATTTCTCAAGAAAACAACGATGAACTTGGTTTTGACTGGGTGGTGAATCCATTCCGTCTCTCGAACACGGTCTTCGGAAGCGGTGGAACCAAGGGAAATCAGAGTGGAC
>JANORE010000055.1:0-4478 GCA_031415155.1 Akkermansiaceae bacterium
CGTCGATGGTGAGTGATCCTTTATCGATGCACAGGGAGTGGATTTCTGGTGGCAAAGACACCTCGACAATGTGGTCTTGGCCGCTGGCTTCCAGTCGGATGATCTCCCCAATTCCATCAATGTGGCCTTGGACGAAATGGCCGCCGAAACGATCTCCCACCATCATGGCACGTTCCAAATTGACGGTAGATCCGGCCGCGAGATTTCCCAAAGAAGTGACTCGGAGCGTCTGAGCTAACAGATCGAATGAAATTCCTGTGCTCGTCATTTCAGCGACGGTTAAGCAGCAGCCATTGACCGCCACGGAATCACCGAGTGTGAGCTCATTGGTAAAAGGGATTTCTAACATCAACCGTGCTTGCTCGCCCATGGATTTGACGCTGAGAATCTTACCGACGGCTTCAATGAGACCTGTGAACATGAGATTTTATGGAGTGGTGGGTGAGGGGACTTCGAGTTTGGCAGGTAAGGAAAACATTTCCTCAATTCCATGATCCGGGAAAAACATCATGCAGCAAGCGACGATGATCGTAGGGATCAGTGCCGCGAGTGCCAGCTTGATTGGCGAAACTCCATCGCCGAAGAAACGCCCTAACAGCGCCTGGCCCGCTGGATTGGGCGCATTCGCGATGACCGTCAGCCCGCCGCCGGTGATGGCTCCGGCCAGAACCGCGTATTTCAAATGCGGAGAAAGTCCATCCACTTGGCTGGCTAGGAAGGTAATCGCCGCGTTGTCATTGAAAGACGTGAGAATCGTGGAGCCGATAAAAAGCGGCCATTCGCCGAGACTGGAAATGATCGGAGCGAGCCACCAACCTTGCAGCCCGCCGTGAATGACGAGTCCGGCGAGGAAAAATCCAACGAGGATCGGGCTGCGTAGATTGATGTAATGTTGGTGGTGAGCCGTCGCTTGTGAGAAGGCGAGGAAGAATAAAAAACCTCCGATAAAAAGCGGTGGATCATGTGAAAATATCACAGTCCAAGCCATGAATGCGAGGTGAGTGAGCGTGATGAAAAATGGCACGGGCCGTTCCACATGGACGAGATCTCCAAGACCATCGGCATCATGATCGCCCGCTCGTTCACGCATGGCGGTGAGTTCTTTACGGAAAAAAACGTAATAGATTCCGCTGCCAATGAGAATGGCGACCGTGGCTTTTCCGCCATAATGAATGAACATCTCGGCAGTGGTGAGCTGCCACTTCGCGGCAACCATCAAGACGGGTGGCGCAGCGAAATTCGTCAGCACGCCACCCACGGAAATATTCACGAAAAGCAGGCCGAGTGTGGCGTAGGCAAACCGAGGCGAGGGCTTGAGCTGATAGAATTTCTTCGCCAATAGCATCGCTGCGATGGTCATGGCTCCCGGCTCGGTGATGAGCGAGCCTAACAATGGTGCGATGATCATGATCGAGAGCCACCAAGCGGCTGGGCTTTGCTTTCCAAATTTCGCGAAAAATCTCAGACAAGCTTCTGCGAACCGCAGAACTGGCCTCGTCGCCGCCAGTGCCATGATGACGACCACGAACAATGGCTCGGTGAAATTGACGCTCATGAAGTAGCTCTTCATCGTGCTGAGATCGTAAAACGCAAGCATCGCGGCCATCAGCGCGAGCGTCCAGATTCCTAAGATCGCTTCTACTTCACCGAGAAAATGCAACATCGTCGCCTTGAAACTCACCATGTCACTGGCGACGGTGGATCCACCCTCCACCGCTCTTAATCGTCGGATTTTTGCATCGTGATCGTGCTGCACTTGGTGAGAAATTTTCGTGATCGGAACCGCGAAAAAAGTATGGATGATCGCAAGTAGGAAGATGGTCGTTGCAACCCATAGAAATGGTTGCTCGGTCGCTCGAAAGATCAATTTCTCCGCGATACTTTCCAGTCCCTTGGTTTTTTCGAGAGCCGGAAATTTTGCAATCTCCGTCATGAAAACAGGCGTCTGCTCATGCACTTCCGCAGCGAAACTCACGCCAGAAACCAGCACGAATAGCGCAGTGAGAAGTAGCAGAAACGATTTCATAAAGTAGCAAACTCGGTGAGTTCATAGGATTGAATCCCACGCCGGGCAAGGCAATCCCCCGACAAAGCTCATCTTATTGCTTGCCGTGTTGCCGATAATGGGATCACGCCAAGTGAAGGTACCATCAATCCAATTGATGTCTGAAGTGACAGTATTAGCGGTGGTAGAATTGGCGGGAGTGGGGGTCCAGTTCAACGAAACTTCAGCAGTATTGCCGAAATCCACTCCAAGCCTTGTCTTCCTTTACGGCTCTGCGGCTTCGCGCGAGGAATTCTTCATCTTCCGCCCGGCCTCCGAAGCTCAAGTCTGACCGGATGGCTCAGCTTGTGGCGGCAGAGCGATGATTTTTCTTTCGGGATCGGCGTGTTCTGCTTCACTCCGCGCATGAAATCACGCATCGCAGTCATTCTCATCATGGTCGTCTGCGCGATGGCCCCTGCCGTTTTCGCGAGCGGAAAAAAGGAAAATAAAGCTTCGGTCTCGTTCCACATCGAGACGGATATGAATGACAATCCGAAGATGATCTTCCCGCAACTGGCCAACGGAAAAACTCGTTATTTCCGGCGGATGTCAGAAATCGGGACCAAAGACATCGTTTCCTTCAGTCCATTTCCCTCCGAAGTCGGCGAGGATTATGGCTTGGTCCTCCGCTTAAAAAGTAATGCAGTCAATCGACTCGCCGCAGTGACGGCGGCGAATCAAGGCCGCTGGCTGATCGCTCAGCTCAACGGGCGCGTCCTCGATGGCGTGATGATCGACAAGCAAATCAACGACGGATTCATCGTCATTTGGAAAGGCGCGACGCTCGCTGACATCACTCTGCTCGACGCGGACATGCCGCGCATGGGCCAAGAAGGAGCCAAGAAAAAAAAGTAAGCACCGCAGATGATTCGTTTCCTCACTCTTATTCTCTCTCTCACCAGCGCGCTCCTCGCCGCGCCGATTGACCTCCGCTTACCGACAGAAAATCGCCACCTGTTCACGGGTGAGTTGGACAAATTCTACATGTATGTGGACCGGAATTTCGAAGGGCAATTGACGAAGCCATGGGAAGCGGGCTCTTACGGATTTGTCCGCACTGCGCTCCGTGTGAATGGCCAAGTCTTGCTGACAAAATTCCACGAAGGCATCGATATTTCTCCGGTCAAACGCGACCCAGTCGGCAATCCGCTCGACCTCGTTTCCAGCATTGCCAGCGGCCGCGTGGTCCACACCAGCTTGATCGCCGGACGCAGCAATTATGGGAAATATGTCGTCGTCGAACACGCTTGGGAAAATTCAGCCGTCTACTCGCTTTACGCCCATCTTGCGGAAATCACCTGCAAGCCCGGCGATCCGGTCAACGCGGGATCGGTCCTTGGGCGAATGGGTTTCACCGGTGCTGGCATCGACCGGACGCGTGCCCATTGCCATCTCGAAATCGGCTTGGTGATGAGTCATCGCTACGATGACTGGGCGAAGGCTTACGGCGCGGGAGTCAATACTCACGGCCTCTTCAACGGCATGAACATCACGGGCGTCGATGCCGCGAAATTTTTTCTCGATCACAAGGCAAATCCAGCACTCCAGTTCAGTGAATTCGTTGCCAGCGTTCCGGTTTATTTCAAGGTCACTGTGCCCTGCACTGACACGCCGAACTTCGTGACACGACATCCGTGGCTCACTCGTGGCGACGCCGCTGGTGCCCAGTCATGGGAAATCAGCTTCAGCGCTACCGGATTTCCTGTCGCTTTTAATCCGAGCAGCCGCCAAGTCACTAAGCCCACCGTCACCGCCGTCCGCTCGTCCGATTTTCCCCACCGCCACCTCACCCGAGGCCTGATCACGGGCGAAGGAAACCAAGCAACTCTCACGAAATCCGGTGAAAAACTCGTCGCCCTGCTGACGAATGATTTCCCCATCGCTCCGACCACTCCAACCGCACCTTCCAATGTCCGTCTCCGATAAACTTTCAGCACTTGGCCTCACTTTACCGGACGTGCCGACTCCCGTCGCGGCTTACGTCAACTGCGTCCGCAGCGGAAATCTCCTCTTCCTCTCCGGTGGATTACCCATCGATGGCGAGCGAAAAGTCATCGGAAAAGTCCCAACGGATGTCTCCATCGACGAGGCAAAAGAAGGCGCACGCATGATCATTCTGAATCGTCTCGCAGTGATCCAAGACGAGATCGGCTCGCTTGAGAAAGTGAAGCAAATCGTCGCACTCAATGGCTTCGTGAATTCCGCGCCAGATTTCTACGGTCACCCGCAAGTGATCAACGGCGCCTCCGAGCTGCTCGTTGAGATTTTTGAGGAAAAAGGCAAACATTCCCGAACCGCTCTCGGTGCCGCCTCACTCCCGCTCAATGTTGCCGTTGAGATCAATCTCATCGTCGAGGTGGAAGAATAGTCCCAGAATTTAGCCGCAAAAACCTCCCAGAAAAGCTCTGCGTCTTCCTCTGCGGCCTCTGCG
>JANORE010000056.1:0-4209 GCA_031415155.1 Akkermansiaceae bacterium
CCGGATGCGGGAGATCCGCACGTCCGGTTCGGAGGGGGGAGCGGGGCGAAAGCCCCGTTCCTACCTCTATTCGCATTTTACCCCGTTGGGGCAATCCCATTGAGCGACGGCATGACTTCCACAAATCCTCATGCGCGGCCGTTTAAGCCTACGGTTTCGTCCATCCATTCATTCAGAATGATCACCGTCCCTCTAATGCTTCAAGTGCTTCCATTTCTGCCTGCATGTGATCGACGAGTCGCTCCATGTCATTCAGGTGGCGGCGCATTTGATCTTCTGGGTCTGGTGGAGGTATGCGACGACGCCGCTGGGTCGGCGGTGCCCCGTCATCCGGCTCGCTGGTGCGTGCTGCGAGGACGTTTTTTTCTGGGTCTTTTGCGTCTAGCTGTGCTTGGGCGGCGGCGGGAGTTTGCGGTTCTTTTTTGAGTAAATCGAGCACCGCCGCTGATGGCATGATGAACGAGCGGGTCCGATCCGCCCGTGCCATGGTGATTCCTACGACACGTCCTTTTAAATCCACGACAGGTCCGCCGATCTGGTTTGGTCTAGGCCGCATATCCGTCTGCATCACGCGGGTGAATGAATCACGGAATCTGCTGATCTGGCCGCCCATGCGCTCCATTTGAGCCAATCTTCCCCCTGAAAATTGTTGTAATTCAGGGCGATTTCCTAGCAAGGCATCGACCTTCTTTTCCACGCCCTTCACCTCGACTAACAGTGAAACCGTATCGCCAGGAGCCACGCCGATGAGTGCGTTTTTTAATTCTAACAACCCAGAAATCTCCCGTTTCCCGACTCTTAAAATAATGTCGCCCTTGCGTAAACCTGCGGTCTCTGCGCCAGAACCTTCTGACACATCGAGGACTTTTACGCCTTTTCCGTTGTAATCTGGATCCCCGACGACACCGAGATACGCCAGATCCGTGTCGCGTAAATTTCTCTCTAACACACTGACCACGCCGAACGCCGCCAGCCTGCCGTCTGGCTGTGGTGCGGCTAGGAAGCTGCCCAGTTTGGGAGACTCCAGTGACCACTTCACCGGAGTGAGCGGTGGACCTTCGATTTCTAGCAAAGCAAGATCCTCCTCGGGATAAACTCCGATCAATTTGGCGATGTGGAACCCTTTTCCGGTATCTGCTTGAATGACGTCTTCGTCACGGATCACTTCGCTCCACTTGCTCAAGATTTTCGTGCCGTCGCCGACGACTGTGCCGTAGGCCAACTTACGAGAGCCAGACCACAGCCGCACCGTGGACTTCGCCGCAGTTGCGAGTGCCGGTGAAATGGCTTGGTTGAACTCTCCTGCTTGGGCATCCAAGGCGTTTTGTTCTTCCGGCAGAATCAGCGGGATCGCCTCATCCGCGAGTAGTAAGCATGGCCATGACAGAGCGATGGTTAGGTAGAGAATCGGTTTCATAGATTACTTGGCAAAAAGGTCTCCAAGGCGTGCGAGGACGACTTCACGTTCGATGGTTTTTCGGTCACGCAAGATCCCTAGTTTCACGGAATCACCCGGCTGGCGTTTCGCCAGCACGACGAGAAGTCTTTGCCCGTCCAGGATCACAATGTCGTCGATGGTTTGGATGATGTCGCCCACTCTCACTCCGGCTGCAGCGGATGGAGATCGTGGAGCCACGCCTTCCACAAGGACGCCTTTTCCTCCGCGTGGCTCGAGTCCCATGGCGATTCCTAGTCCAGGCATCTCTGGATTCGCGAAAGGATTGAGCGTGAGTGTTCCCCATGATTTCCCCGACTCCAGATTTTTCCAGTCCGCTTTAAATCCATCAATCCCGGCGTGATTATTATTCGTGAGAGAAACGCCGATCGAAGAGTTAATTCCGACGATTTTTCCATCCAGATCAAACAGCGGTCCGCCCGAGTCGCCGCCGATCAAGGTGCAGTCCGTGGTTAGGAAAGTTCCTGGCCCTTCGGAAACGACATGGCCGAAGCGCACGGGCGGCGTCCGCCCCGCATCGAAGCCGGCAGAGTGTCCCATGGCGATCACCCAATCGCCCGCAGCAAGTTGCTCAGATGCGCCCATCTCCACAAATGGCCACGGTCCTTTTTCTGTGATCTGGGCCATCGCGATGTCTTTGGAATAATTCGCACCGAGGACCTTGGCGGGCACTTGCTTGCCGTCTGGGAAAACCACTAAAATTTCCTCTGAGCCTTGTATAACGTGGGCCGCAGTCAGGATCAGTCCATCTGCCGTGGTGATGACGCCCGAGCCAGAGGATTCTGTTTCTTTTGAAATTAAGGCGACCGTAGCTGGCATCACTTTACGAGAAACTGCCTCGACCTTCGCTTCCAGATTTACCAGATCCTTTAGATCTTTCACTGGCTCGTTGGCTTGCAAAAAACTCGCGCTCATCGCAAGACCGGCACAGGCAATACCAAGAAGATAGGTAGAATTTACTTTCATGAGTATCTGATTCAGGAGCGACGCCATATTCTAAGTTCGTCTGTCTGGATGGGATAAAATGAAGGTGGATGAGAAAAGTTGCGGTTCAAATTTTTCCTCACCATAATTTCCAGATCATCCCCAGCATGGCACAACCCGCCAGCGTCGGAATGACTCCCACTTTGAAGCGTTCCATCATCAACCACGCGCCGACGGCGACGATGGCCACGAAGTAGTCAAATTTTCCGCCCTCCAATTGCAATGCATCAAGCGTGAAACTGATGGCTAGATTTAAGATCACGCCGACGACGGCCGCTGTGATCGCGGCGAGAACCGAGGCGAGGGCGGGGCGCTCGCGCAAGCCTTCCACATGTGGAGCTCCGATAAAAACGAAGAGGAAACACGGCACAAACGTCACCCAAGTCGTGATCAACGCACCCCAGATCGCTGCCATGAGTGGGGTGAGATTTCCCGGATTTTGCCACGCGGCGACGAAGCCGACGAATTGTAAAACCATGATCAGCGGCCCCGGCGTGGTTTCTGCAAGGCCCAGCCCGGTCATCATTTGGCGTTTCGTGAGCCACTCGAAATGCTCGACCGCCATCTGCGAAACGTAAGGTAAAACGGCGTAAGCACCGCCGATGGTGACCATTGCAGCCTTGCTGAAAAACAACCCTTGCTGGAAATGAATCCCTTGCCAGCCGCGCAACATTCCCGTGGCTAAGACAGGCAACCACCACCGCGTGAGGCAAATCGCTAAAATCTTGGCGGTCCGCCTCAAGCTTCCGCGCGGAGATGGCGGTAAAACGACTGTGGGAAATTCCTCGCCTCCGGATTTCCCATGTCCTTTACCTGCCGGAAACTGCTGCGGATAGAATTTCTTACCCACGAAGCCGATCAATCCAGCCGCCAGAATAATGATGACGAAGGATATTTTCAGAAAGAAAATCGCGACGAATGCCAATAAGGCCAGCGCCCACAAGCTTGGAGATTTCAATGCTTTCGAGCCGATCCGCTTGACCGCAGCAAAGACAATCGCGATCACCGCTGGGATCAATCCGTAGAAAATCCCGCTGATCCAAGCGATGTCTCCATGCTCCATGTAGAGCCAGCTCAGGCCGAGTAGGATGAAAATAGAAGGTAGCACGAATAATACCCCGGCGGCGATTCCACCGCGTGCGCCGTGCAGTCGCCAGCCGAGATAAGTCGCTAATTGCTGCGCCTCCGGCCCCGGCAGCAACATGCAAAAATTAAGCGCGTGGAGGAAATGATCTTCAGAAAGCCAACGCCGCCGCTCGACCAATTCCTGATGCATGATGGCAATCTGGCCTGCGGGTCCACCAAAACTGATCCAGCCTAACTTCGACCAAAAGCCCAAGGCTTCGCGAAAACTGGGCATCGGTGGCGGCGTGTCTGCGGAAGGATTCATGGGCACCGGGAACTTCCCAGTTTTGCTCGGAAGTGGAAGGTTTTTCCAAGGAGACTTCGTAACGATTCAGGATTACCCATTAAAGATTTTAGAAATTAAACCGCAGATGGACTCAGATACACGCAGATGGAAGAAGGAATTGATTCTGAGATCACCTATTAGAAATCTCTTCATCTCTTCTTATCTGCGTTTTTAACGTCCATCTGCGGTTCATTAAATCTTCAGCTCACGGCACTTGAATTGTTACAACGCTTCGATGATTTGTCGGATTGGCAGTGGACCTTGCCGAGGTCTCTGGCGATGCTCCGGGTATGGGAAATCGCTCAGGATGGATCAAAATCGTAGCTGCGGTAGCGAGTGGCTTGCTGGTGGCTGGCTT
>JANORE010000057.1:0-1578 GCA_031415155.1 Akkermansiaceae bacterium
TGAACCCACAGAAAGCACGTTCTTGGCGGTGGCTGGAGAGCCGATGGTGTCATAGCCGCCGTCGTCGCCATTTTGCCAATCGCGCGGCTGGGACGAAGAAGAGATTTCAGTATTGCCGATGAAGTAGGTAGGCGGTGCGGTTTGCGGACCATCAATACGAGAATTTCCGCAAGCGAAGACCTGTAGATGCTGCTTGGCATCCGTGTGCATGAACTGATCTATCTGAGTTCCACCTACGGCTTCAGGGATGTTAGGATAATAAAATCCGAATCGCGGGTCTTCTTGAAAGGAGGGGGCTGATAGTGAGGTCCATTTCCATCTCAAATCCACATTCGGTTCCCCGAAAATACCGTCACCATCGGTATCCACGCCCTGCGGTTCGGGCGGCAATGGATTATTATCAAACTGTATCCATGGTCCCGGGACGCCCCATGAATTATTGGATAGGCGCAACGGTGAATCGTTGATCGTTCCTGTGGCCGCAAACAACCTTTCTGAAGCAATATCAAATGTATCATACCCAAAGACATTCGAATTATAAGCTACGCCCCGGCTTTCATTAAACGCGGCGGGGAGGAAAAATAGATTCGCAATGCCCTTACCCGACATCGCGCCTGCCACTTGGGTGGCGTGACCTGTCGGATCAAGGGTCGCACTATCTTTCTGCACCACACGCGGTGACCCTAGCTCGGCGTGACTCGCATTCATCGCGCCGTCCACTTCCCAAAGTCCGAGAGTAACACCTGTGCCCGTTAGATTGAGTCCCGAGTTATTTTCAGAAAACGGCCATGCACTCGCTGGCCAGAGTTCATCTGCACTGATGCTGGCGGATTGCAAGGTATCGAGGCTCTGAATATAAATGGGCATCCCGCCCAGCTCACCGACGAGTTGTTGCTTCTTACCATTATCGTCAAATTTCTCTCTCGCGGTGCCGTGCTTTCTGGCGATGTCATCAAGGGCGCGTTCCGTCTGCGGTTTCTGCTCGGCGGCGGCAGTGGCCTTGCGCTTTAACTCGGCGACTTCCTTGGTGGCTTCGAGGAGCTTGGCATCCGGCTCGGTCTGGCCCGGCGGGATGAGTTGGACCATTTGAGGGGCGAGTTCGGCTTTTTTCTTTTCCCATGCTTCCTGAGCGAGTGCCAGAGAAGCGGCGGCATCACGCTTGCCTTCTGCAATTTCCTCGGGGGTAGGATCACGGGGGATCGGGCCTTCGACGAATGGGTCTCGCCATAGGATCATTTCCTCATAGTCCGTCACTTTGTCGCCATCGGTATCGATGGATTTGTCGCGGTGCTTGATCTCGCTATGAAGGTGGCACCAGAGATCGTCCCAGCCATCGCCATCGGAATCGTAAATGGTGCGTTCTTTGCCGAGGTAGTCTTTAACGACGACGGCAGCGGCAGCGGGTTTAGAATTTTGGGCGGGGAGAGAAGACGCGCAAATGCCGATGAGGGCACAAGCGGAGAGGGTGAGAAACGGGTTATAGGATCGGTTTTTCATGATGATTTGATTTTGATGAGATACTGGAACTTTCCCTCCTGCGGCGGAGATGGGGAAATTGAGTCAATATCGTCACTTTCA
>JANORE010000058.1:0-1655 GCA_031415155.1 Akkermansiaceae bacterium
AAGGCAAAAGGCAAAAGGGCTGAGGAAGTTGGTCATTTTTTCAATCAGTTCAGGCATTAGGCAGCAGGTAAATGAAGATGGATAGCAGCAGTTTCCTCTTCGGAAAGTTCAACGGGTGGAACCCAGTTCGGATTGCCGAGATCGTTCACGCGGTGGTCGAAAAGAGCGGAGTCGATACCGCTCGCCCCGGTGAATTTCTCCAAGCGAGCCACCGTGTCAGCGGGATTGGCAATCATGGTGATGAAATCCAGCGAGAGCAGATTTTCCAAACGCAGCGTGGAAAAAACTTGGCGGCTGAACTGCGCTTGTCGCGCCATCAAGCCAGCCTCAATAGCAGAGCTAAACATGTTTGCCGCTTTTGCCGAACGCAGGCAATCGCTGATGTCACGATCAATCCAGATCCAGCGAGCTTGCGGAAACCACTCGGCTAAAGTTGGAATGGCCGTCGCGTCTGCCCCGGCCAGTTTCCAGCCCCAGATCGGGCGGCTCGCCTCGATGGCTTCTCGGTGGCAGCCATCGAGCCAAGCACAAGTCGCAGCACGGAAACCGGCAATGTAAGTCTCCATCGTCGGCGCAAGTGGCGTGATAAAATCTGAAACATCGCCACTCAGCACGGCTTGGCGGGTTGGAGCGATTTGCGCTTGCTGAAAACTGATCATCTGCCCGCGGGCCATGCCGTATTTGGCGAAAAACTCGACTTCTTGGCCGACGGTGTCTCCATAGATCAGCGCATTCGGTGCGGAGCAGAGCAGCCGTTGAATCAACGTCGTGCCAGACCGCTGGAGCGGTGACAGGACGATGACCGGGCTGATTTCCGCAGGGCCGATCATGCGGGGATGGAGCTGGAAAAAATCGGACTCGTTAAGACAGCGGTGACTCGAACTGCGTCCTTTTCGAAGGAAAGTCGATTCCCTTGGGCGATGACGCGCAATCCTAGCCCGGCGAAATTTCCAGGGCTGTTCGCAAAGACGGTGACGTCTGGCATTTCACAGTGCAGCTCAATCTCGCCAGAGCTTACCCAAACGCGGGAAATCCGCGTTGAGAACGTGCAAAGTTTCTTCTCCAAAACAGTAAGCCAGTCGGGTGAACTCATGCCCAGAGTCGCTCCGAGTAATGCCGGTGTCGTTAACGCACCGAGCGCTAAAATACTGGAAGAAAGAATTTTGCGACGAGTGAAGTCCTGCATGAGTGACTATGGCTATCGTTTGTTCTCAAAAAAATCCATCTAAAATTTGACTTTAAAAAAATCTGGCGAAATTGCGCGAGTTTCTTTCTGATCTCCTTCTTTCTGATCTTACACTCATGAAATCCTTACCCGACCGACTTTTGCTTGGATTTTCTTTTGATGCTGAATTACTTGAACAAGATCTAGCCATTCTGGAATCGCATCAATGGATCGATCACTTTGTGAAGCAGAATTACGCGGGCACTTGGGATGTGCTGCCGCTTCGTGGGACTGCCGGAGCGACGCATCCAGTGATGATGATTTACTCGGATCCAAGCTGCGTGAATTTCGAAGACACCCCGTTTTTAAAAGAGGCTCCTTATTTGCAAAGCGTGCTCGCCAAGTTCCAATGCTCACTTCAAAGCGTGCGATTGATGCGACTCACTCCCGGCTCGGAAATCAAAGAGCACCGCGATCACGATCTCAGCGC
>JANORE010000059.1:0-3518 GCA_031415155.1 Akkermansiaceae bacterium
ATTCAGGCTTGGAGAGGGACCGTTCAGACTTGAGAAATGACCATTCAGACTTGTGGAAGGACCACTCAGGTTTGCACAAGAACCGTCCGGGGTTGCCGGAAGGCCATTCCGCCTTGAGGAGGGACCGTTCAAGCTTGAGGAGGGACCGTTCAAGCTTGAGGAAGGACTGTTCGGGCTTGAGGAAGGATCATTCAGACTTGCGGAGAAAGTGTGGATTGACACTTGGCGGCGGTGGCGGCCACGTTTCTTGCATGGGATGCTTTGCAAATAAAGTCGCGGTGGTCACGGGAGGTGGCCGGGGAATTGGTCAGGAAATCGCACGGACGCTGGCCGCAGGAGGCGCGAAGGTGGCGGTGGTCAGCCGCAGTGCCGCGAGTTGCGGAAACGCTGCGGAGGAAATCAACGCCGCATTCCCCGGCTCCGCCACGGCCTACGCGGTAGATGTGGCGGATCACGATGCCGTGCAAGAACTGGCCAAGAAAATCGGTGAAGATCTGGGGACGGTGAATATCCTCATCAATAATGCCGGAGTGACTCGCGATGGGCTGCTCATGCGGATGAAAGAGGAGGATTGGGACACAGTTCTGGACACGAATCTCAAGGGCGCCTTCAACACGGTCAAAGCCTTCATGCGTGTTTTAATGAAAGCGGAAGATCCACGGATCATCAATATTTCCTCCGTCAGCGGCCTCATCGGCAATGCGGGGCAGACGAATTATTCGGCGAGTAAGGCGGGCCTCATCGGTTTCACCAAGTCCGTCGCCCGCGAACTCGCTGGACGCCGTGTGACTTGTAATGCGATCGCCCCAGGATTCATCACCACCGACATGACGGATGAGCTTTCCCCGGCGATCAAGGATGCTGTCATCGGGAAAATCCCGCTCGGTGGCTTCGGTGAAACGAGAGACATCGCCGAGGCGGTGGCCTTTCTCGCCAGCCCAGCCGCCCGCTACATCACGGGCCAAGTCATCGCCGTGGATGGCGGGATGACGATGTGATTTAAAGAATCCGCTCAAGATGGACCTCATTTTACTACGGCATGGCAAGGCGGAGGACGCCAACATGGGCGGTGACTTAGCCCGAGTTTTATTCGGCAAAGAATGGATTGCCCCAACGGGGCGACATGCGATAGCCCAGGGCATCGCCCTGGGTCGAGAAATCCCAAAGAATCCAAGCCCTGAAGGGGCGAAATCAGGTATGCCGACTCCCGAAGAGTTCCGCCCCTTCAGGGCTACGCCATTTTCGTCCACCCATACCCAGGGCGATGCCCTGGGCTATCACATTTTGCCCCGCTGGGGCAATCCAGCCCAACGTTTCTCACAAAATAGGAAGCGCGGCGGGATAAGTAATTCCAATCATTTTCCCTAAGATGGACCTCATTTTACTACGGCATGGCAAGGCGGAGGACGGCAACATGGGCGGTGACTTCGCTCGGGTTTTGCTTGAAAAAGGTCGGGAGCAGGCGAGGCGGGCGGCACGCCTCCTGAGGGCGGCGGAGCAGCTTCCAGAGGTGGTGCTTACCAGCCCGCTCATCCGTGCCCGCCAGACTGCGGATGAGTTTTGTAAGGCGGCAGAAATCCCCGGCGCGGTGACGCAAGCGTGGCTGGGCTGCGGCATGTCTCCAGAAACTGCGTTGAGGGAGCTCGCCGCATTTCCTGAGTTTAAACGGATCGCGATTGTCGGCCACGAGCCGGATTTTTCGCAACTCATCGAGTGGCTTCTCGGAACCGCTGGCGGGGGGATTCGGATGAAAAAAGGGGCAATCGCGTGTGTCCAAATTTCCCTACCCGCTCGCCATGGAAGGCTGAAATACCTCATCCCGCCGAAGCTGGCGGATGATGATGAATTTCCATGAAGTTGGCTTTTTTCCGATCCGTCAGAAGCCAGACGATTGGACTTGGCCTGTCAAACATTCTCACCTATTGCCTCCTTTCTGTCCGCTTCGTTTTCCATTCTTGCTACTGATCCTTCGAGTTCTGCTCGTTGTGGTCGCTTGGTTTTGCCGCATGGCGTGGTGGAAACTCCCATTTTCATGCCTGTCGGGACTCAGGGCACGGTGAAAACACTGCATCCTGCGGAATTAGAGGAGCTAGGATCTCAAATCATCCTCGGAAATACTTATCATCTCTGGCTACGTCCTGGCCATGAAATCATTCGTGATCTCGGCGGGTTGCACGGATTCAGCACTTGGCAAAAGCCGATGCTCACCGATTCGGGCGGCTTCCAAGTGTGGTCATTGGCAAAATTACGGAAAATCACCGAGGAAGGCGTGCGTTTTCAAAATCACTTGGATGGCTCGAAAATGTTGCTCACGCCGGAACTGAGCATGGAAATCCAAGGGGCGCTCGGCTCGGACATCGCGATGCTCTTCGACGAATGCCCGCCTTATCCGTGCGATGAAGCCTACGCCGCGACATCGCTGGCGCTCACGACGCGTTGGGCAAGGCGGTGCAAAGACTGGATCGTGGCCAACGAACCGCGATCGGGCAGTGGCAGACAACACCATTTCGGCATCGTCCAAGGCTCGATCTACGCGGATCTGCGTGAGCAATCGGCGAGGGAACTCGTGGAGCTGGACTTCGATGGATATGCCGTCGGCGGTGTTTCTGTCGGTGAGCCAGAGCATGAAATGTTCCGGGCCATCGACCATGCGGTGCCATTTCTCCCGGAAAATAAGCCGCGTTATGCCATGGGGCTCGGCACGCCGCCGCAGATTTTAGAAATGATTGCTCGCGGCGTGGATATGTTCGACTGCGTGATGCCGACGCGGATTGCTCGCCACGGGATGGCCATGACGCTCGACGGGCCGATCAATATCAAGAACCTCATCCATGCGAAAGATCCGCAGCCGATCTGTGAAAGTTGCCATCCGCACGTCGCTCGATTTTCCCGCGCTTATCTGCGCCATCTTTTCCGGGCGGGTGAAATCCTAGGTTTGCGGTTGCTTTCCTTCCATAATCTGCATTTCTACCTGTCCCTCGTCGCCGGAGCCAGACAAGCCATCGCCGCCGGAGAGTTCACGAGTTATAAAAATTCTTTCATTCAACGCTACACCCGCTCGCATTCCCTATGATTTCCCTGACTGCCTCCATTCCATCATTTTTCGCTGAAACCAAAGGTGCTGAAAGTATCTTCGGTAATGGTCTGATTTTCCCGCTCGTGATGGTGGTGATGTTTTATTTCTTGCTCATCCGGCCACAGCAACAGCAGAAAAAGCAGCTTGCCGCCCGCCTCGCCTCGCTTGAATCAGGCGACAAGGTCGTCACCACCTCCGGGATTTACGGGATCATTCACCATGTGAAAGAGAAGACGGTCATGATCAAAGTCGCCGAGGGCACGATGATCGAGTTCGAAAAAGCCGCCGTCGCAACCGTTCAAAAGAAATAGGCTTCTCACGTAAAAACCAATCGCCTTAGATCACTCGACACCGTTTCACTCATTTCCTGCCATGCTCGCTGCTACCGCATTTTACGAATCCCCGATCACCATATTTTCTGTCGGGATGATCCTCATGACCT
>JANORE010000060.1:0-3811 GCA_031415155.1 Akkermansiaceae bacterium
TGAGGAAATGAATCAGCGCGACCGAGGTGCAGGGGAGAGGATTTTCGCGATGATGCACACACCACTCACAGAAGATTTTCAAGTCGCCCTGGTAAGCTTTGATCGAGCTATCGGTGACGTCTTCGCGAAACAGAGCGGAAACCATCGCCGGAACGAGCGGATCGGGTTGCACCCGCTGCTCGACGCGGTCGTTGTGGCGAGTGCTCAGCTCATGTTCATTCATACGCACAGGGATAGGGCACGCGCATTCCTTCAGGGGTTTGCTTTTCCGCAGCGGCGAAGCGTTTGAATTCGCCCGCCGTAGTCAGGATTTCCTTGAGAATCGGCTCCACATCCGCGCTCATGAAAAGTCGCCCAGAAATGGCGGCGGCGACGGCCCCCGCGAGATTCAGATCGAGGCCACTGCATAAATCGCCGAGCGCGATTCGATCCGAGCAATTATAAAGGCTCCAAATGATTTGCCGCACTTGATTGGACTGGTGCGTGTCGTTTTGCAGCACCTCGATGAGCAACGGAGCGGCTGCATCAAGCTGGCTAGCCACAGCGGCAGAACGCTGACGCCCAAGCCGCAGTTTCACGCTGAAATCTTCAAGGACGGCTTGTTCTTCGGAGGCTGGAAAGCTCATGACCTGATTGAAGAGGGTTTTTCGATTTAGGGCAAATTATTACTTCTTGATAATTTCATTATCGGAAGTAAAATAGAACTATTTCCACCTTGTTTTTATGCCCAATGAGAGTATGATTTTTCAGGTGCCTCGAAAGATTCGTGATCTTCTCAAAGACCTCAGGAAAGCGGGATTTGCCGTTGTTTCAGGAGGAAAAGGAAGCCATCGCAAATTTTCTCATCCTGCCGTGAAGGTCCCAGCAATCATCCCGGGCCGTGATGGAGACGATGCGAAGCCTTATCTGGAAAGGCACATCACCGAAAAGATTGAGGAATCAAAATCATGAAATCGAAACTTCAAGAACCTGCAAACTGTGCTCGAAACTATCCGCTAAATGTGCGCTGGAGTGAAGAAGACCAAGCCTTCATCGGCTCGGTAGTTGGTTTAGTCGGTGAGTGCTGCCACGGCGATACTCCCGCCGAAGTGATTTCTCAGCTTCAAGACATCGCCGAAGACCTCGTAGCATATTTGTTGAAAGAAGGCCAAGCTCTGCCGTTGGCACCGAGCGACAACAGCGACCCCGATCCATCGATGATCCGCTCGGCGATGGGTGTCAGCCAATCCAAGTTCGCAAAGTTGCTCGGAGTGAGCATCAGAACGCTTCACAAATGGGAGCAACACACCAGCCGTCCCAGTGGAGCTGCCAGAGCGCTTCTCAAAGTGGCAGCGAGTAATCCCAGTGCCGTTCGGCAAGCACTTCACTCCTAGAACTGAAACGAAAAGTATCTATTTGCTCAAAAAACCAAGCTTGATTCGTGTAATTTGATCGATACTATTAAAAAATGCACGAAATTGAGCGGGCGCTTAAAACCAAAATCAAAGAGCTTCTCGAGTTTTTTCCGGCAGTTGCCATCCTTGGCCCTCGACAATGCGGCAAAACAACCTTGGCAAAAGAAATCCAAGCTGAGTGGGGAAAACCTTCGCTTTATCTCGATTTGGAAAACCGCCGAGACTACGCCAAGCTGGACGATTGCGTAAGTTTTTTGGAGCCACTAGAAGATCAGCTGATTGTCATTGATGAAGTCCAAAGCCGCCCTGGCTTGTTTCCAGAAATTCGCGGTTTGATTGATAGCGGAAGGAGCCGTGGGCGGCGTTCTGGGCGATTCTTATTTCTGGGGTCAGCATCGTATGAGCTCCTCCGCCAGAGCGGCGAAAGCTTGGCAGGAAGGATTGCTTTTCTGGAGCTAACACCTTTCTTGCAGCATGAGGTAACTCACGACACATCGGATAAACTCTGGTGCCGAGGTGGCTTTGCCGACAGCTACCTTGCCCCGACCGATGCGTATTCATGCGAGTGGCGGCGCAATTTCATCGATACTTACTTATCGCGGGATTTAGGACTCCTCAATCGGGTCGGACCATTGCCAGCGATGCGCGACTTGATGCAGATGATTTCCCATCTCCATGGGCAGGTGCTTAATATTTCTCAACTTTCCGAATCCCACGAGTTCACGCGCGCTGCCGTTACTGGCTACTTAGACTTATTCGAGCAAACCTTTGTGATTCGTCGCTTGCAGCCCTATTTTGTAAATATCGGTAAAAGATTGGTGAAACGTCCGAAAATTTACCTTCGCGATTCAGGACTTCTTCATCAGCTTCTCGACATCCCAGACGAACTCGCTTTGCGCGGCCATCCGATGCGGGGGAATAGCTGGGAGGGATTTATCATCGAGCAAATCATCGCACTATTGCCAAACTGGAATCCTTACTTTTACCGCACATCGCACGGCGTTGAGATTGATTTAGTGATGGTCAATGGAGACACCAAAATAGCTTTTGAGATCAAAGTTTCCAGCGCTCCCAATTTAACCAAAGGCTTCCATCAAGCCTGTGAAGATCTAAAGCCTCAAAAAGTTTTCGTCATTTCCAAAACCGATTCCATCTGGACAGGCGCAAATAAAGTGATCCACGCACCCGTGACTTCACTCAAAGAAGTTCTTTCTGGTTTCTAAGAGGTGCCAGAAAAAGCCAATTCTCAAGCTACTTTAGATCGTCATAACTTCCGATAACGTTCTATTATCGGGAGTAATAAATGAATGAAAATTCAGTATTTTACCTGCCAGTTCCACTATTAATTCCAGTCTTCAAATTGAAGATTTTTGACGCGTGAAAATTCTTTCACGTTGCTCGTCGCTAAAGTCCATCCGTGGAGTCTTGCTGTGGCTGCGATCAATAAGTCGTAAGGTCTAATGCCCGGCCTTTCAGCTCGGCTTTGATCTTTGCGGCTTCATGGGCTTCCTCAGGACCGAAATCTGCCATTCTGACCAAATCTCGAAATTCATTGAGCATACGCTGCTTTTCCGCCAAATACTGAGGTTTAGAAGCCAAGAGACCACCATAGCTCGAATAGTGTCGCAACTGAAAAACAGAGCATCGTTGCGTCGCAATCGAACATTCGACTCAATACGCGAGCATTTCCGCGCATCATGTGGATGCAGATATCTGAATCGAGAAGCCTCATTACCAAGGTTGAGTTTGAGAATGTTCTCCTTGGCTAGGTCGCTTCCAGTCATCGGTCGCTGGTGAGGCCGCAAAAATCTCAATTTTTTTTCAGGCCAATTATTTTTAGGTGAACGAAGAAAAATCCCACCCCTCTCTTGCTGGATTTCAAACCGGTCCACAGGCAGTTTGAATTCTACCGGCCATCTCACCGCCAAAAATATCCCACTACTGCTGACTACCATTCTAGCCGATGGGATCAATCTCGGACTCACCAAAATGGCGGAATCCTGTCCCGGCAGTTCCTACCGGAAGCTCGCCTGGGTCCGCTCATGCCACATCCGTGACGAAACGTATTCGGCAGCGACAGCAGAGCTAACAAATACTCAATTTCAGCAAAATTTCGCAGCCCACTGGGGCGATGGAACTACCTCATCATCGGACGGTCAGCGCTTCCCCTCTGGCGGCCATGCGGAGAGCACTGGCCACGTCAATCTCAAGTATGGCACAGAACCAAGGCGGATGTTTTACACGCACATTTCCGATCAATATTCCCCCTTCAATATCAAAGTCATCAACGTGGGAATTAGAGACTCGACCTACGTGTTAGACGGTTTGCTTTACCATGAATCCGATCTCCGCATCGAAGAACATTACACTGACACCGCAGGCTTTACTGACCACGTTTTCGCCCTGATGCAATTGTT
>JANORE010000061.1:0-2613 GCA_031415155.1 Akkermansiaceae bacterium
AATAGGCCGTGGTTTAGACTATAGACTTGATGATTTCTACCTCCTTAATCTTGAAATGACGGGTTGGTTTGGCCAGTTAGGTAATTGGCCCAGCGGGCCAAGTATTTATGAGTCTATCTTTGCGGTCATTCCTTTTACGACTTCCATCGAGAGACTCCATACGGAAATTGATTTTCCCGCATCTGAAGTCATCTATCCCGATGATGGAATTGTGGCGTATGAATTCATAAGTCATTCGCAAATTCAGCATTTTCCACAGGTAGGTCGTCGAGACACTCTCCATGTGAACGAGTATCAATTTAAACTCATGGTGACTGAGCGTGCGGAGACCGAGATCAAAAAGAATTTGATGATCATCCGCCATGATCCTGATCAACCCGACGGAGAAGGTCACTACCTCGTAGATGACATTACTTCCAGAGAATTTACCATTCCGGCGGGTCAGCGGATTTCTAACCAGCATATTATCGGAGATGACTTTGTGCCTGGAGCTAGGGCGGGTGCACGTCAATCAATCCGCGCACCCGAGTTTAAGAAACCTGTAGGTGAGGATAAAGGTTGGGATGATACGAACGGCGAGTTATGGGCTGCCGTCAATGCGGGTGAATCTGTGGAAGCTCGTCTAGGTGTAACCAGTGGCCGTGAGGAATGGCAAAGGGAAGTCAGAAATCTGCTAGAAATCGCTGTGGCGGAGGGCAGTGAATCCTACATCAGCCTCGGTAGCCAAGAACTGGAAGAAACAGGGAATACATTTACAATTACGGGACTGGCTCCGTCTCCTGCAACCGGAGCAGAAATCGTCCTCCGCCTCAAAGAGGCTCCGAAGACGGTCTTCGCGAAGATGAAAGTTCAGACGTTTTCTAAGCGCACCGTGCCCGTGAGGATCTTTCGGATCTGGGATTCACGAAAACCCGATAGCTGGGTCGATGGCGGTATTCAGAATAGCCAAATCATCGCATACCTCAATGACACTTTCGGTAAACAGAGTAACACTTATTTCACTTTTCAAGCGGCTGGATCAACTTACCTCGACATGAAACGCGACCCCACTAAATGGTGGTGGGAAGATGACGAGCCACTCATGTTCACCACAGACGCAAGTTTTGATATAAGCTATGCAAAAGCGGCTTGGGAACTCACGCACAAGCAAACCCCTGCTCCTGCAAAGCTCACCATCCATATCGTCCAAAGTTTTAACGATCCTTCCATTGGTGGTTTTAATTTCAAACCTGATACCCGTATTAATGATCAAACGGTTTTCATCCCGGCAGATGCGGCTCTGCTCACTTGTGCTCACGAAGTAGGTCATGCACTAGGACTATCCACAAAGGCCGTGGGACAGGCAAACAAACACGATCTAGGCGCATGGCCACACGAATGGATGAAAGATGGCAGAGTTGGTTTGATATATCCAGAAGCCACTCCAAAAATGCAACCATGGATTCGCCAAGAAGATTGGGCGGAAGCCTATAGAAAAGCAGATTTACTCAAATGAAAACGTTACTAATTTTGTCACTAATTTTTACTGCTGCTAGCTATGGCGAATCCAATCCAAAGCTTGATGAAATAGACAAAAAAATTCGAGATACCTTATTATCCCCAGCTCCACATGATAGCGATATTACATGGATCACTGAAGAGGTTAGACCTATCGTTATTAGTAAACTGTTACAAAGAGTAAATAATCCCTACGAAGGACGTAACGTTGAAGAGGCACTCGTCAAGTCAGGTCATTTAGAAACCATACAGAAATTGATCGAAGAACTGAAACAGGGAAACCATCGAAGTGACGCACTGAGCTTTGCTTCTGAAATAGCAATACCCTATTTAATGCCCATCGTTTACACTGGCTCGACGGAACAACGCAAAATGTTACCAGGTGAAGATATTATGTTTATGCCAGTTAGAGATAGGGCAATTGGCCATGTATTAGGTAAAATAATGAAAAGTAATAACTTTCCTTTAGAATCAAGAAAATGGGCGGAGGAAATGGGATTCCATGGAATTAAATATAAAGATGAAAAATACGTGGCTCTTGTAACAAGTTGGTGGGAAAACAACCAAACTGCGATTCTCGAAGAACGTTATGCCGATGCCACATGGCTACCGCGCTACAAAAGCAAGCCGATCACTTTCAACCCCAGAGAAGCGGCAAGCCGCAAAGCATACGAAGAAAATGAACGTATCACCCGTAGAACGAAACGTCCCGGAGGGGATGACTCAGAGACAATTTCTAACGCAACCACACCTTACAATTGGCAACTCTGGAGCATCATTGCAGTCATCGCCTCCTTGTTAGGAATTTCCATCTTCCGGAAATTGGCATGGAAGGCGTGAGTGTCAAACTTGGTGTTGGATCAGGGCAAACGCATCTTAATGTAGAAAAACTTGATGATCAAACGGTTTTCATCCCTGCAGATGCGGCTCTGCTCACTTGTGCTCACGAAGTAGGTCATGCACTAGGACTATCCACAAAGGCCGTGGGACAGGCAAACAAACACGATCTAGGCGCATGGCCACACGAATGGGCGAAAGATGGCAGAGTTGGTTTGATATATCCAGAAGCTACTCCAAAAATGCAACCATGGATTCGCCAAGAAGATTGGGCGGAAG
>JANORE010000062.1:0-2302 GCA_031415155.1 Akkermansiaceae bacterium
GGCAGCGGTCATTTTGTTTTCAAAAGCGGTGAAATTTCCCATGATTTTATGAATGTGCGTTCAATTGAATTTCCCTGTTATCGGCAGGAACCGTTTTTGAGAAAAGTCAAATCACAGGCGATTTCGCGTATTTAAATTTCAACGCTCGTCGTCGATGATGATCTCCTTGCCGCAGCGCATCATCCCTGCTTGATTTTTCACCTCATGAAATTTTTATTCTTCGGTTTATTTTTGACTCTTCCGTTGTTGGGTAAAGAAGCACCTGCCGGTGCAGCGACTGCTGAAGCGGCTGAGAAATTCCTGCTCACCCTGGATGCCGAGCAAAAGTCCAAGGCGGCTCTCCCATTCGCTGGCGTTGAGCGTGAAAATTTCCGCTACACTCCTCGCGAACGCGCCGGACTTCCCATCAAGGAAATGTCGGATGCCCAGCGCGAAGCCGCGATGAAGCTTCTCGCCTCTGCACTCAGTGAAAAAGGAAATCTCAAGGCCCAGCAAGTCATGAAGTTGGAAGGCATCATTGCCGAGATCGAGAAAGATCCGGTCAGACGAGATACGGGCAAATATTTTGTGACCATTTTCGGCAAGCCGGGAGATCCGAGTGGCTGGGCTTGGCGCTTCGAAGGTCACCATATTTCCATCAATATCACTCTGGTGGAGGGGAAGGGAATTTCCGTCACACCATCCTTTCTCGGTGCCAATCCCGCAGAGGTCGCTGACGGCCCTAGTAAAGGTCTCAGAGTCCTTGCCGAGGAGGAAGACCTCGCCCGCTCGCTGGTCACGACGCTTCTCGCCGCAGGGAAATCTGAGGTTGTTTTCAGCGACAAAGCTCCCGGAGAAATCCTCACGGGCGAGAAACGCAGCGTCACTCTTCTCGATCCCGTCGGTATTCTCTCTGCTGACATGACCGCTGCCCAACGCGCAGCGCTCATGGAGCTCATCTCGACCTACACGGGCCGCTACCGCCCGGAAATCGCCGCCACTGACATGGCAAAAATGGAAAAAGCCGGCCTCGACCAGATCCGCTTCGGCTGGGCAGGTAGCACCAAACCCAATGAAGCTTACTACTATCGCATCCAAGGCCCTAGCTTCCTCATGGAAGCAGTGAATTCTCAAAATAACGTAAACCACATGCATGCGACTTGGCGCGACTTTAAGGGTGACTTCGGACGCGATCTCTTGGGTGAGCATTTTAAAGAAGAGCATTGAAATTCGATGAAAAAAGATCGCATCGACGCTCTCCTCGTCGCCCGTGGCCTCTGTGACTCCCGTGAGCAAGCCAAGCGTCTCGTCCTTGCCGGAGAAGTCCGCAGCGGAGACCGTATCATCGACAAGCCCAGCACCCAGTTGCTACCCGATGCGCCGCTTGAGATTAAGGAAAAGCCACGCTACGTCGGGCGCGGTGGGCTGAAGCTCGAAGGCGCCCTCGATGCCTTCCAGATGGATCCCTCCGGCTGGATCTGCATCGACGTCGGTGCATCCACTGGCGGTTTTACCGATTGCCTGCTCCAGCGCGGTGCGGCCCGCGTTCACGCGGTGGATGTCGGTACGAACCAACTCGTCTGGAAACTCCGCAACGATCCACGCGTCATCGTGAAAGAACAATTCAACGCCCGCCACATGGTGCTAGAAGACATCGGGGAAAAATGCCGACTCGCCGTGATGGATCTATCTTTCATCTCTCTCACGAAAGTTCTGCCTGCCGTTTTTTCCGTTCTGGAAAGCGGTGGCTCAGTGGTCTGTCTCATCAAGCCACAGTTCGAACTCCAGCGGGAAGACATCACCCGCGGAGGCATCGTGAGAGACCCCGCTCTGCACGAGCGGGCCGTGGAAAAAATCCGCCATTTCGTGACCATGGAACACGCCTGCGACTGGCTTGGGCTCATCCCATCACCCATCACTGGCATGGATGGAAACCAAGAATTTCTCGCTTGGATCAAGATACCGGACACTAATCTCCATCGTCATCCTTGATGCTAGGGTTGCCTCAGCATCTCACATCGCCCTGCTCAAGGAATGCGGCGACAGTCATTTCATGGGTATCACCCGCGACCGGCGCCGGAAATACGCCGAGCCGTTCGTCCCCGCCGCATCATCATTCAAGTGACTCGGGAAAATCAAAGGATACCCCGTTTTTTTGCCTCTAGGACGGCATTGCGTTGCGATTGGACGTCGAGTTTCTTGTAGAGGTTACTGCAATGAAAATTGACGGTTGCCGCGCTGATGCCGAACTTGTCGGCGATTTCCTTGACGTAGAGGCCCGCCCCGAGTTGTTGGAGGATCTCAATTTCCCGCTCTGTGAGGT
>JANORE010000063.1:0-3742 GCA_031415155.1 Akkermansiaceae bacterium
GTCGGCCGTGCCCAAGTCCGCTCGGCAGACGAGTAGCCTGGTTCGCCGAACGTGCTCGGTGAGCCAGTGACCTTGAGGAAATCTCCGTCACTCACGCCGGGAATTTTCTCCCACATTTCACGCTCCCATGTTTCTAGCGGCCGCACTTGATCGTAAAATCCATCCACGGCCACGCTGCCATCGAGGGTGTGCAAGCTGGCGACGAGTCGCGCCATCGCCGCCGCTGGATTTGCCACGGCACCGCCGAAAAGCCCGGAATGAAGATCGCCCTTCGGCCCGCGTAAAATCACCTCGCAGCAAGTGATGCCGCGCAGGCCGTAACCCATCGTCGGCACGCCGGGAGCGACCATCCCCGTATCGGAAATCGCGATGATATCGCACTTCAACTCATCTCGATGACTTTCTAAAAATGCCGCTAAATTCGGGCTGCCAATTTCCTCCTCGCCCTCGAAAAGGAAGATTAAATTCACGGGTAAATCGCCATCCTCGCGCAGCGTCTTCTCCACGCCTAACACATGCGCCATCATCTGGCCTTTATTATCAGACGAGCCGCGCGCCCAGATCCTGCCATCACGGATTTCAGGCTGAAATGGATCGCTCGTCCACAACACGAGCGGATCGACAGGCTGCACATCATAGTGCCCATAAATGAGAACGGTGCGTCGGCTACTGACATGCTCATTTCTCGCAACCACCACCGGATGCTTGGGAGTTTCATGGAGCTGGGTGGCGAGCCCCATTCCGGCCAGCTTGGCGACCAACCATTCGGCACAAGCACGGACATCCTTGGTATGATTCGAGTCGGTGGAAATACTCGGGAAACGGAGAAACGAAAATAGACTTTCAAGTTCAGGATTCATGCTGGAATGCTTGGCGTTGGAGCATCAGACCCGCAAGGCGAATTCCTGCACGCATGAGCATTTCACCCGGACAGAAGCCAGTCACTCTGATGGAATATACTGCCGCGCGTCATGATTTCAGGGTTGTGGAAGGATCATTCAGGCTTGTGGAAGGACCGTTCAGAGTTGTGGAAGGATCATTCAGGCTTGCGGAAGGACCAATCAGGCTTGCGGAAGGACCGTTCAGAGTTGTGGAAGGACCGTTCAGGCTTGCGGAAGGACCGTTCAGAGTTGTGGAAGGACCATTCAGAGTTGCAGAAGGACCATGCAAGCTTGCAGAAGGACCATTCAAGCTTGGAGAGGAATCACTCAAGCCCACCAAGCGGTGTCTTCGGGAGCGGGCGGGAATCGTCCAATCACATGTTCCTCGGGAACGCCAACGTCCGCGTTGGCCTTCTTAGAGGTAGAGCCGACTAAAGCCAGCGCTCCTTTGCTTGCCCGCGCGGATGGCTTCGTCCTTGGCCTTGGCGATGACGTCGTCTGAGACGTTTTTCGGGCAAAGGGCGTAGTGGCTGAACTCCATGCAGTACTGGCCACTGCCTGAGGTTATTGGGTTTGTCTCCACATCTCGAAGTCGGTGATTGGTGTGTGCTGCCTAGAAAACACGGTATCCGGCTGTTCTTTAGAAGCTTCAAACAAATCAGGCTCACACTCTGTCAGAGATTTTTTTGGATTTACGAAATCGCCCATTGGCTCAAGTCCCAGTGCGAATCTCTGGTGAATCACACGGATTGCTTCCGGGCTATTGTCGATACCGATCCAGCGGCGATCCATTTGATGGGCGATTTCTAGGGTAGTGCCCGAACCAGCAAAGCAGTCCAGAACAAGATCGCCTTCATCGGATGAGGCTCCGATGATTTGTTCCAAGAGAGTTGGATTCTTTTCCGTGGGGTAGCCGGTGATATGGATGTTCTGATTGTGCGCGTCCCTGAAATCCAGCCAGATGTCCTGCACTGGAACTCCTTTGCTTTCATCGAGGAAAATTTTGCGGCGGGGATTGCCGGTGGGAGACCAGTAGATTTCCCCGCGGGCATTCATTTCATCAAGGGTGCTGGGCTTGTATTGCCAGTGCTTGCCTGGTGGAGGCATCATTCCGCGCCAAGGCTTGCCAGTTTCTCCATTACGAACTCCCGGCGCATGGATGGGAACTTTTTTGAAAAGTCTTCCGGTCTGATCGTCGGTGTATTGATATTCCTTGCCAGCTCTTTGGGCCGTCCATTCCTCAACTGGGCGATGCCAAACGTATTCCGAGGATTTGGTGTAAAACAGGATGTAGTCTGATACGTTTCCAAAGGTTTTCCGAGTGTAATTCTTCGGGTTGCACTTCTTCCTTGTGATCCAATTCCTGAAGTTGGATCGACCAAAAACTTCGTCCATAATAACCTTGGCATGAAAGGCCATATTGTCATCCAAGTGGAGATAAATGGAGCCGTCGTCTGCCAGAAGTTCCCGAAGAAGAATAAGCCGCGCACGTAAGAATTCGATGTAATGCGCACCCTCTAACAAATCTGTGTAAGCATCATTTTGCTGGCGGGATTGAAAGACACTTTTGGTAGCGTATGGAGGGTCGATATACACTAAGCGAACTTGCCCACGAACTGCCGGGTCAAGCGCAAGAGCTGCGAGTATGGCAAGGTTCTCCCCGAAATAGAGGCGATTTGGAACATCTCCGGGGTGGCCGACACTCGCGTCTCTCATCAATCGAGCGGGCAGCGTATTCAGTATTGCTGACTCACTCGCTTTCCCCTCGTAGGTGAGTTTGATGTCGAGAGACGAGGTTGACTCCTTGCCCGAAATTGATCGGGCAGTTTTGCTGGAAGTTTGACCTTTTGCTTTTGGAATTCCTGTAGCCATTGGATAACAAAATTTATGATTCCAACCATTCGCGCGTGATCCGCTCGGGAATCATTCTGAGGGTGGCTACCATGATTTTTCCGGCTTTTGATTTTTCCAACGAAACGTAATCGTTCCACATTGAGCCAAGAAGAAGTCCGGGGCCGTCGTTGACGAAAATTACCTTGGTTGTGAGCCGATGTTTTTTTGCATATCCTAGAATTTCATCAGCGCAATTACGATAGCCTCCCGTTCGATCATCTTCTTGAGCACCACCACGATCAGAATCATAACGGGCAAGTCCCACTGCTAATACACGGAGTCCATCTGAGCTTCGGATCAAAAAATCTACGGGTCGATCCGGCTTAGGATATTTTGGAAAAACGTCACCCATGAGAATGTCTTTGCCCGCGCGTTCCGGGCCGGTGAGCTGAAGATCCGGAAAGGTGGTGCGGAACAATGCGAAGAATTTCTCAGTCATATCATAGCCCTTTTTGCCACGATCCTTATATTCCCATAAAACAGCACAGAGGGCTTCATCGGGGACAGGGCGAGTCGAGAAGGCGGATTGGACTGTATGAATCGGGCGGAATCCTTTGCCAAACTCATCACAAATCCGTTGAGCTTTCGATTTTTGCTTGAGCATCTCGACTGGAGTTTCAGGACTGACGTATTTGCGAAATACACGAGCGAGTTGGACTCTCATCCAGCCATCGGATTGTTCGGCAATTTGGAGAAAGAGTCGGGTGGACGATTCAGAGGTCTTTAGCAACTGACCGAATAATACAAGAACTGGCTTATAGAGATCGCAGGCATTTACCAAAATGTCTGGGTAATATTCACCCGAAGCCAAGGTAATCCAGTTAACGGCATCGGACTTGTAGTCGGCCAGAGATTTTCGGGGCTTAGATTGCATGTGGCTTGCGATTGCAGAGTTTTGAAGATCGGAGATGGATCGGCGATTAAAAACGAACTGCTCGAGAATAATTCGAGCGAAATGAATTTCGCGG
>JANORE010000064.1:0-3992 GCA_031415155.1 Akkermansiaceae bacterium
CTGCGGGAAATGACCTGGTCTTTCCACAGTCCACTTCTGCCCAAGAAGTGATGCGGCTATTCCTCGCTCGCAAGCCAGATGGTGGCGGCTATTTACTCGGTTCTGTAGAGCCAGCCTCCGGAATCGATCCGGCAGGAAAGGACTACGAAAAATTCCACGCCATGACGGGGGATGGGATCTGGTTGAGCGGCTGGAATTTATTTAAACCCGCCATCGCGAAGCTCGTGAAGCATGACATGACTCGGATGCTCGTCCCCATGTTTATTCTGCTCATCGGGATGATGATCGTGATTTTCCGCCGAGTGAGCGATGTGAGTCTGGCCTTGTTCGCGATGCTTCTCAGCACCTTACTTCTGCTGGCGATCATGAGTCTCACCGGACTGAAATGGAATTTTGTCAATCTCATGGCGACACCACTTCTGCTAGGAACCGGTATCGACTACGCCATCCACATCACGCTCAGCCTCCGCCGCACAGGCGGGGATTTCAAAGAACTGTGGCAAGGCACGGGCAAGGCGCTCATGTTCTGTGCCGCATCGAACGTCATCGGCTTCGGTTCATTGATTTTCTCATCGAGTGATGCACTGGTCAGTCTCGGCATCGTCGCCGTCATCGGGATTCTCCTGAGTATGGGGATCTCGATTTTCTTGTTACCGGGGTGGCGGCAGCGTGAGGCGCGATGAAATTAAAAGCGGCTCTGAGTGATGTTTGATTCCCAAAACTATTCAAACAATGACACTTGTATTTGCAGGTGGCCGGGTGTAGCCGTCACGCGCTTCTGAAATAAATTGTAATTAACATCCATGACATTTTTCATCCTCTGGTGCATCGCCAGCTTCGTATTCGGCACAGCATTCGCCTCATTCTTTGAATGGACCCTCCATAAGTATGTGATGCATCGCCCGGTTGGGAAATTTCGTTATGCGTTCCAAGCGCACGCCATCGTGCATCACGGCACATTCAAGGCCGACCGCTCTTACCATCTGCTCGATGAAAAGGACAAGCATACCATCCCGATGGCCTGGTGGAATGGTCCCGCATTGATCCTCATCGGCACCACGCCTTTTGCGATTCTTTCGGGGTTCACCGGCCAATGGGCATTCGCCTTGGGTGGCGGCTTATCCATTCTTTCTTACTATAGTTTCTACGAATACATTCACTGGTGCATGCATTTACCCAAGGCACGCCGGGTGGAAAAGCCTTGGTGGTTCCGCAAGCTCAACGGCCATCACTTGCTGCATCACCGCTACATGCACAAAAATTTCAACGTCGTCTTGCCATTGGCGGATTTATGCCTCGGCACCTTGATGGCTCGTGCAAAAACAAAATTTGCCCAAGCACAAGGCCCATCGGTTCCAGATATTCAGCCGATCGCATGATCTTGACGTCGAGAGAATTCTGGAGTTCCTAGTATGAGTCCGCTAGAAATAGCCCACATCCCAATTAATCCATGAAATTCCTATTACTCATTCCCGTCCTCAGCATCGCATTCTTCGCGAGTTCATGCCGCACCGTCTCGACGATTGACCCCATGACGGGAAAACATTGCTGCAAATGCTCGCCTGAAAATTTCCGTCCTGATGGCGGCTGCTGCGGTCATTCGCACAGCCATAAATAATTCGCCACTCAGGCAAGCATTCCTCGGTGAGCGAGATGACGGAGCCATCGCTCAAATGCTAGCTCCGGGCATCTCGTCTTCGAAAAGTGCGCGAGTTCATCGTGACTTCGGCTTCCATCCATCGCCGCCAGTATGGAATAATGCGCGGCAGGAAATGTACATGGCATGTGCCAAGCATCGACCAATGGCAAGCCTTGACGAGCACACCGCAAACGAAACGAGTCGAGCCGTGGAAATGCGGCTGGCTCAGACGTGAAATTCACGGTTTCGATTCGTGGCCGGATCCAGCCTTCATGGATGCCCCTCAGGACTTGGCGCAGCACCGCGGTCCCTCCATTTTCCGGCATCGCTTCGATGATCTGCCTCACCGGCACGCAGGCGGGATCGAAGGAATGGATCGCATGAAATAGTTCCTTCGCCGTGGCCTCTGTCGGCTCCTCGGTCACTCTGACCGAGAAATCGAGCAACAAGCTTGAAAAAACGGGATCGCGCATCGGCGCATCCGCCCGACACAACATTCCCGAGCGGAAAGTCCGGCCAGCACTTTCATCCAGTGCCATTTGGAAACTCAGCGCATCTTCATGACGATTTCTGATCTCACGGATCGACTCTTGGCTCAGGCCGCGTGGGAGATTCTCGCTAGGATCGGATTCACCCAACCACCGCAAACCCGCGTCCGAAACCGCGCTGATGAAAAGATCCAGCGGCCATGGATCATTGATCGGGCCGAAGTCGTCGAAGGCAAGAATCGCAGATCCCTTGGCCAGCATATCCGCGATGATCGCAGCTTCTGGCTGGCCCGTTTCTGTGATGAAACTCAGAATTTCGAGTGCCTCAATCTCATCCCCTCCCCTCGCCTGCTGAATTGCACGTACTTTCTCGATGACCGGAAACCGTGCTTTCCAACCGCATTCCAGATTAAAACTGACTGTCGCAATTCCCGAGGGACTAAGATTTTTACGACAAAACGCCAGCAGCGCCGCCTTCACCTCATCTGGCACCCACGAGAAAAATCCATGCGCGATGATGAAGTCGAATGGCCCCTCCCGCACTTGAAAATCGAGTAAATCCGCGACGTGAAAAACGATGTTTTGCAGGCCGATCTCTGCCGCATGTTCACGAGCTTTCTGGATCGAACTCTCGGCTAAATCAATTCCCACGAATTTGCTCTCCGGCCAGCGTTGGGCGAGTGGGATCAGATGATGCCCTGAGCAGCAGCCAATTTCTAAAATCCGTGCACCGCGAGGATGCGGCACTTGCACTCCGCTCATTCTAGCCGCCACCGCCGATATCGCAGGATCGGACAGCGGATGGCTCATCGGCGGATATTCCCGCCCTTCATATAACTCGTGGATGACATCGGACATGGGCAGATCCAATCAGGAAAGACGCCGGACTGTCACGCGATCCCAGAACATCCGGTCACGCCAGTCATGAAACTTCTCATGATAGGGATCGAGTTGCAGTCGCGTCGCGACAGATTCGCCAGCGACTAAGACTTCATTCATGCCATCGGGAGTCCGCAGGCTTCGCACCGCAGGAAATGATTCACACAGAATTTTCCGCGTCAGCGATTGCATCGTCCGATGGCCCGGACCTGTTACCAAGTTCACCGCCAATAATCCGCCCGGCGAGACTGCCCGCTGAAGATGGCCCAACAATTCCAGATCCCATGCCTGCGGGCGAAATACATCCGTTTTCCCGGCGAGGTAAATATCGTCGAAAACCACGTCGAACTCGCGTCGATTTTTCGCCAGCCATGGATAGGCATCCGTCGTGTGAATCTCGATTTCCAGCTCATCCAGCTTCATGTGCTGCCGAGCGAGATCGACGATTCCTGAATCAATATCAATCGCCGTCAGTCGACAATCCGGCAACAAGTGCCGCAACACTCGATAAGCGGTGCCACCTGCTAGACCGAGCATCAGCATGGAACGCGGCGGCCCCGATTTACGCAGTAAAGCCGCAGCCGCGATGATATCCCAGGCCAAGCCCGTGAGATAGCGTTTCTCATGGTATGAAGCATGAATCGCCCCCGCCACGCGGAACTCCGTCGTCGAGTTTGACTTCCAGATTTCTAGAGATTGATAGGGTGTGTGAACGACTTCCGTGCGACGCATCTCAGGAAAAGATGTGAAATCCTGCCTGACTTTGAAATCAAAAAACTGCGTTTGGGGAGGCTTGATGGAGGACAATTAGCCTTTTAAAACAACAAGATGAAGCAGGATGACGACCTTCAAAAAAGTATCGTGGCTGGGTAATTAACCTATCTCTTAAATTTCAAGAGATTCAATATGGCTCCGGCGGTAGGGATCGAACCTACGACCTAGTGATTAACAGTCACCCGCTCTGCCGCTGAGCTACACCGGATTTG
>JANORE010000065.1:0-5152 GCA_031415155.1 Akkermansiaceae bacterium
CCGAATTATACTACCGCGCATGATGATTTGTGGAAATGATACCGTCGCTCAAAGGATTGCCCCAACGGGGCAAAATGCGATCGCCCAGGGCATCGCCCTGGGTAGAGAAATCCTAATGAATTCAAGCCCTGAAGGGGCGAAATTTGATACATCACCTCCTGAAAAGTTCCGCCCTTTCAGGGCTAAACCATTTCGTTCACCCATTACCCAGGACGTTGCCCTGGGCTATCGCATGTTGCCCCGTTGGGGCAATCCAGCCTGACGTTTTCCACAAAACATGAAGCGTGGCAGTATAAATGTCACCGGGGAACCCGCGAAAAAGAAGCCGAAAGATTTCCTTACGTCGTCATGAACTCCGAAGCTGGAGGGCCGGAGTGATTTGCGGGTTTAATCCTTCCGCGTCAGCTCGACGAAGACGTCTTCCAGCGTGGCGACGTTGCGGAAAAGTGAGCGGAGCGGCCAGCCGTATTGGGCGGCGAGTTGGGCGATGTGTTCGCGGGAATCCGTGCCGGAATCCACCCAGACGGTGTAGCGTGTCCACTCGCCATCCAGCGGCTCTGGCGTGACCTTTTTGACTCGATCGAGGCGAGTCAGCGCAGCGGCGACAGTGGTGGGATCTGCTTGGATTTCTACTTGGATGCGTCCGGCGGAGCGCATTTCGCCGATGAGATTGGCGGGTGTATCAGCCGCCTTGATTTTCCCGCCGTCGATGATGATCACGCGGCCACAGATCATTTCCACTTCCGAGAGAATGTGGGTGGAGATGAGGACAGTGTGGGATTCGCCGAGGTGGCGGATGAGTTCGCGGATCTGGCGAATCTGGTTGGGATCAAGGCCATTCGTCGGTTCGTCGAGGATGAGTAACTCGGGATCGTGGACGAGGGCATCGGCGAGGCCGACTCTCTGACGATAGCCTTTTGAAAGCGTTTTGATCATTTTCCGGCGGACATTGTCGAGGCCGCAGGTGTCGATGACTTCGCCCACGCGGCGGCGGGTGTCGCTATTGTTGAGACCTTTGAGCTGGGCGCGAAATTTTAGGTATTCGCGGACGCGCATGTCTTCGTAGAGCGGGACATTTTCCGGCATGTAGCCGATTTTCCGGCGGGCTTCGATGGATTGGCGGAAAATATCATGGCCGGCGATGGTGGTGGTGCCGGAAGTGGGCGGTAAGTAGCCGGTGAGCATCCGCAGGGTGGTGGTTTTCCCCGCGCCGTTAGGACCGAGGAAGCCGACGATTTCCCCGCGAGCGACGGAAAATGAGATGCCGCGGACGGCTTCGTGGCGAGCGTAGCGTTTGGTAAGCTGATGGACTTCGATCATGGATTCTCTGGGCCGATAATAAGCGGTGAAATGGAGCCGGGCGTTTCCAGCTAAATTTGGTTCATGAGTGGTTCAATTCCGAAATCTAAATGTCCTAGAAATTGTAGCTTGTGCGGTTGACGCGGCGAGATGTGCCCTTTAATGAAGTGCCATGCACGGCGGGCCAAGCGAGAAATTTGACGGTCCGTCTCATCATTTTATCCATTTCTCATGAACTCCTCGGTTTCACCGCGCCAGAACGCAGATTTATTGGAAGAAAAATATAGCCAGTGGTGCGAAGACCGTAACTCGGTCGATGCGACGTGGTCGGCATTTTTCGAGGGATTCGAGCTGGGTTCTGCCCAAGTGAAACGCAAGGAAGAAGCTGCGGCCACTGGCGTCCCGGCACCTGCCTCGGACGCGGATCTCGCGTTTTTCGGGAAAGTGGTGAGTTTGGTTTATAATTACCGCACGCTCGGCCACACTCAGGCGCACATCAATCCACTGGAGGATGAGCCGGAGAGAAATCCTCGGCTGGCGCTAGAACAGTTCGGCCTGACCGCTGCAGACTTGGATCGCGTCGTCTGGAGTTCATTTTTCCGCAATGGCGATAAGATGAAGCTGCGGGAAATGATCGCCGCACTGGAAGCGACCTACGCAGGGAAAATCGGCTTCGAGTTCATGCATATTCACAACACGACGGTCCGTCATTGGGTGCGTGAACGGATCGAGGCCCACGCGCTCCGGTCAGAAGAAACTCCGGGAAAAAAACTCAATTCGCTGTGTTGGGTGCTGGAAGCGGAAGCGTTTGAAAATTTCCTCGGTAAGCGATTTCTCGGCGAAAAACGTTTCTCGAACGAAGGCGGCGAGGGCATGATGATCATTCTCAACGCTCTGCTGGAAGCGTGTCCGGCCCAAGGCGTGAAGGAAATCGAAATGGGGATGTCCCACCGTGGGCGGATGAATATTCTCGCCAATTTCGTCAGGAAATCTCTCGCGACGATCCTTTACGAATTCACTCCGAACTATGAGCCAAGCTTGGTCGCGGGCGATGGCGACGTGAAATATCACCTCGGCTACGAAAGCGTCCGCGAGCTGTCCGATGGCAAAGTCCGTGTCAGCCTGGCGGCAAATCCAAGTCACTTGGAAGCCGTGAACTCGATCGTGGAAGGGAAAACTCGAGCACGCCAGCGCATCCTCGGTGAAGCGAGTGCCGAGGGGACAGAAATTGATCGCCGCCAAGTACTGCCTATTTTACTGCACGGAGATGCCGCATTCGCCGGTCAAGGTTCGGTCGCGGAAGTACTGAATCTTTCGCAGCTTAAGGGCTACCGCACGGGCGGCACGATTCACCTCATCATCAATAATCAGATCGGTTTCACCACGGTCCCTGCCGATGCGCGGTCATCCGCATATGCGACCGACGTGGCGAAAATGATCGAAGCACCGATCTTGCATGTGAATGGCGAGGAGCCAATGGAACTTTACTGGGCGGCGCTTTTCGCCATGGAATTTCGCCAAAAGTTCGGCCGGGATATCGTCATCGACATGTATTGCTACCGTCGCCAAGGCCACAACGAGGCGGACCAAGCGGCATTTACCCAGCCGATCGTCGCCAAGAAAATCGCGGATCGCCCGACGTTTGGGAAAATTTATAAAGACCAACTCGTCGCCCAGGAAATCATCACTCCAGCGGATGTGGAGTCGCTCGATCAAGCGATCTGGGATAAATTCGAGGACGGCTACCAGAACATGCTCAAGCTGCAAGAGGCCGGTGACCGCACCGCCTTCAGTGGCTCGACGGGCGTCGTCCAGCCAGCTTATCATCACGCGCCGGTGCCGACGGGGATCAGCCGCGACATGTTCCAAGGAATCGGGCGCGTCTTGACGACGATCCCGGCCAGTTTTCATTTAAATCCCACGCTGGAAAAACGTTTTATTCCGCGGCGGATGGATGCGCTTGCAAATGCCGGGCCGATTGATTGGGCGTTTGCCGAGTCGTTGGCATTTGGCTCGCTGCTCTTGGAGGCGACGCCAGTGCGTCTCTCTGGCCAAGATTGCCGACGCGGGACTTTCTCACAGCGTCATGCGGTTTTCTACGACTATGAAACTCGGGAACGATACATCCCGCTGGAAAATCTCAATCCCGAGCAAGCGAAATTCTGCGTTCATAATTCGTTCTTGTCCGAGTTTGCGGTGCTCGGCTTCGACTACGGTTATTCGCTTTCTTATCCGAGCATGTTGACGCTTTGGGAGGCGCAGTTCGGGGATTTCTCGAATGGTGCACAGGTCATCATCGACCAATTCATTTCCTCCGCGGAGTCCAAGTGGCAGACGCCGAGCGACCTCGTGATGCTGCTGCCACATGGCTACGAAGGCATGGGGCCAGAGCATTCCAGTGCCCGGCTCGAACGATTTCTCCAGTTGTGCGCGGAAAAAAATCTCATCGTCGGAAATTTCACCACGCCCGCCCAATATTTCCACGCGCTGCGCCGCCAAAAACGCCGGGATTTCCGCAAGCCACTCATCGTCATGACGCCGAAGAGTTTGCTCAGTCGCCCGGAAGCGGTCTCGCCGGAAGCCGACTTCATGGAAGGCACTTGTTTCCAAGAAATCCTTCCCGACACCAAAGATTTCGCCGATCCAGCCAATGTGAAACGGATCATTTTCTGTAGTGGTAAAGTGTTCTACGATCTCGCCGCCTATCGTCAGGAAAAGGGAATCCAAGATGCGGCGATCATCCGCATCGAGCAGCTTTATCCGTTCCACCGGGAAATGGTGGAGGCCATCGTCGGTCAATATTCGAACGCCGCCGACTTCGTCTGGTGCCAAGAAGAACCGCTCAATATGGGCGCATGGTCTTACATTTTCCCACGTCTCGAACGCGCCGTGGGGAGTAAAGTCCGCTACGCTGGCCGGGGAACTGCTTCCAGCCCGGCGGCCGGCTCTAAGGCGATGCACTACCGCGAGCAGAAGGCGCTGACCGCCCAAGCCTTCGAAGTCTAAAATTTTCTATTTTTTACAATCTTAACCCAGTTCCATCATGTCACTCGACGTCAAAGTTCCCGCCTCCGGCGAATCCATCACCTCCGCGAATGTTGCCCGTTGGCACAAAAAAAATGGCGAGCCTGTCTTAAAAGGCGAAATTCTTGTCACGCTAGAAACTGACAAGGTTTCCAATGAACTCGAAGCCGCCAGTGATGGGGTGCTGGAGATTTTAGTGGGCGAGGGCGAGGAAGTTTCCATCGGCACGGTGATCGCCCGTATCACGGGTGAGGTGGCATCCGCCGCCGCTGCCGTCATCAAGCCTCCGGTTGTGACACCTGGACCTGCCATCGATTCTGCGGGTATCATCGAGCTAAAAGTACCTGCCGCTGGCGAGTCCATCACATCGGCCAACGTCGCAAAATGGCAGAAAAACGACGGCGAACACGTCGTCCAAGGCGAAGTTCTCGTCACTCTGGAAACGGATAAAGTTTCGAACGAACTCGAAGCACCTGTCTCCGGGCTACTGAAGATCATCACTCCAGAAGGCGAGGAAGTTTCCATCGGCGCGGTGATCGCGACCATCGATGCCAGCGCGACAACGAGTGCTGTCGTTGCTCCCATTCCTATGCCAGCAGCACCCGTGACTGCGCCGATCGCCGCGCCTGCCAAGGCAGTAGAACCCGTTTTCTCGCCAGCTCCAGTCCAGCCCTCGGTCGCCACATTGGTGCCTCAAAAGCCAGACTTCTCGACACCCGTTAGCCCGCCCGAGCGCGTGGTTTCCGCTCCAGTAAGCGATGGCCGGACGACTCGTAAAAAGATGTCGATGCTCCGCCGCAAGATCGCGACCCATCTGGTGAACGCCCAG
>JANORE010000066.1:0-14503 GCA_031415155.1 Akkermansiaceae bacterium
TAACCGATTTCCTTCATCGCTTCTTCATAGATGTCGGAACGCATCACCTGTTTGGCGACTCCTTCGTAATCGGGCACTCCATCGGTGAAGCCCCAGCGGCGGAGCTGAGTCAGCCACCACTTGCCATACTTGAGTTGTGGATAGTTACAGTTCCGGCTACTAAATATCATATAATTCGGATCGCGAATTTTACGTCCGTCACCCATGTCATACTTACCTTGGAGACGAGGGAGAATCGCCTCGGGCGAGCAGTTAATATAGGTTGCCGCACTGACGATTTTGACTTGTTCTTCACGATTTTCCATGACGTCTAGCCAGATACTGGCCTCGTGAAGTGCTTTAAGAACGGCCTTGACCGTCTTCGGGTTTTTCGCGGCAAACTCCTCGGTGAAAGCACAGACTTTTTCTGGATGATCTTTCCAGATATCATGGCTATTCAGCGCGGTGAAACCAATCTCATCTTTGATGGCTTTACTATTCCAAGGTTCACCGACGCAGTAACCATCCATTTTACCCGCTTGCATATTCGCCACCATTTGCGGCGGTGGAATCGTGATCAACGAGATATCCGCTCCGGCACCTGAGGCGTCTCCCGGATTGATTCCACCCGCAGCAAGCCAGTAACGAAGCCACATGGCGTGGGTGCCCGGAGGAAAAGTCATCGCAAAAGACATGGGTGAGCCAGCAGTTTTCGCTGCATCCACCAAGGGTTTTAAGGCTTTAGGATCGGTCGAGACTTTACCCTTCAAGCTATTGGCGAGAGTAATGGCTTGGCCATTACGGTTAAGGATCCAAGGCGCAATCATCGGTTTTTTAGGAGCACCACCGAGGCCCATGGTAGATGCGATGGGCATCCCTAGAAGCATGTGAGTCGCTTGGATGTCACCATTGGATAGTGAGTCACGGATGGCCGCCCAACTGGCTCCCTTCGTCACCGTAGAGTTGATACCATACTTTTTAAATATACCTTTTTCATGCGCAATGACGATTGGTGAGCAGTCAGTTAAAGCGATAATTCCAAAATTGATATTTGGTGATTCTGGAGCATCACTTACTGACTGCGCTCCTACCCAGCCGGCGGGAAGTCCTGAAGCCAGAAGACCGAGGGCCGTCGCCTTGGTAGATGAAGTAAGAAATCTCCGCCGTGATAATGATTGATTTGATTCCATGATTGTATGTGAGGTGTCGTCAATGAAGATAGCGTTTGGAATGCCAAGTCGGTGAAGAGGGTTATGATTTCAGAGCTGGAATTTCATTATCCACATGAAGCTCGCTCATGCCGGTTTGGAGGCATTGGTTGGATGCTTGATATAAGTCGTCCCGATAGATCCTCGATAAGGAACTCGGAGTGATGTCTGAAAGGACTTCGGTATCACGTAATCCAGAAAGAACCCATGACGCTTTATCGATGGTCGGGCGATTGACAGAATTCCCATGAAATATATGGAAATCGGTGGCGTCTATAAACTCCACCCCAGTATTAAAGTGGCTTCCTAAGCTATTTCTTAATACATCTTCAGAAGCTCCGGTATAATTTTTGAGTGCTAAAATGGAAATTAATGAATCGCGAAAATCAGGGTTTTGACATAACTTACAAGCATCACGTAGAGCAGCAGTCAGCAATAAAGAATCGTCTCTTCTCTCGTGTACAAATTTACCAGAGAGCAGAAGAATTTTCTCCGGGTGATTAAACGAAAGATCCGCAGAAGTTGCCGGGCACCAGCCTACTCCGGTCAAAACAGATTCAGAATTCCAAGGCTCTCCGACGCAATAGCCGTCAATATGCCCCGCTTTCAAGTGCCTGGGCATCAGCCAAGGTGGAATGAATATGATTTCTAAATTTTCCTTGGAAGTAATACGGTTCCGCTTAAGCCATTGATGAATTAGAATATGATGTGACGAAAATCGATGAGTCGCAGCCAAAGTAAATGGGCGGTCTTTTTTCCAATAATGGGTCAGATAGTCAGATAGACCTTCGCCTCTTCCGATGTCTTCAGGCTTTATTTCATTTGAAAGTGTGATGGCATTTCCATTCAGATTCAGCACAAGTGGAACAGCGATTTCAGAACGAAGATTATTGATTCCGAATCCCAAAGCGAAGGCGATGCCGGAAATGGATTCAGCGGCGTCTAGGCTTTCATGAAATATTTTATCTCTAACACTTGCCCACCCCAGTTCACGGGATAGCAGAACGTTTAAATTATATTTTTCAAAAATTCCCATCTCCATCGCGACAGCAATCGGAGCGCAATCGCTGAGTGGGACAAAACCTAGACGAATGGGAGAGTTTTTTTTCTTAGCTTGGAGACTCATCGCATGTCAAATAGCGGATTAAGTGCCAATTGTTATAATTTGGCACAAGTGTTGCTCATGCGAAACAGACTTTCAATGAGAGTTATTCATTATGGATTGGGTCCCAGATTTAAGACAGCTCAGAGCTTTCGTCGCGGTAGTCGAAGAAGGTAGTTTTACGCTTGCGGCACGACGAGTCTTTGTGACTCAGTCGGCGGTAAGTCACTCGATTCGAACACTTGAGGAACAGCTTGCGTGCCGACTACTGGACCGAACTGGGAAGCGAGTCGCCGTGACGCCCGAAGGCGATTTGCTATTGAAGCGCTGCCGACGCGTGATTTTCGAGCTGGAGCAAGCAAGCCGAGATCTTGATGGATTACGCCGTTGGGGGCAGACTCGCATCCGAATCGGGGCACCGCATAGTTTATGCCATTTTTTAATTCCATCGGTTCTGCGAGAATTCCGAGATTGTTTTCCAAGGTGTGAGCCAGTGATCGAAGCGGGTGATACGACGTTTCTTCTCGATCGGCTGGCCAGTTCAGAGTTAGACCTTGTGGTAGGACTAAAGCCGCGTGGCAAAGTGGACGATGGATATAGGCCGATGTTTAAAGATCGCTTGGCATTTGTGGTTTCACCGTTTCATCCGTGGGCGATTGATCGCTCTTCGGTGCTTACCACGATCAATGATCATCAATTTATTATCTATGCAAAAGCTACGGAAACTCACCGTCTCATTGAAGAATGGTTAGACCAAAAAGGTGTTCGTAGTAAAAAGCCGCTGGTCTTGGGAGATATGCAAGCCATTAAAGAAATGGCGAAACTCGGGATCGGGGTTGGGATCGTAGCACCTTGGGTCGCAGCTCGTGAAATCGAAGATGGTACATTGAAGGTGGTGAACATCGAAGAGCCTGGCATTGAGCGTGAGTGGGGAGTTTTCCATTCACCCAAACGGGAACCAAGTCTGGTGGAAGAAGCGTTCATCGGACTTTGTGAAATGGCCTTTACTGCAATGCCATCCAGTGTGGTTGAATAGAAAACGAGTCATTTGAAATTAACAAATGACTCGTTTTTAATAAAATTTTACCGAAGTTTCTTAGAATGTATAGTTTAGCTCAATCGAAAACCTTGAAGTCGTGGGTAGTCCTGCATTCAGTGGATTATTGATATAAATATCATCTTCAGACTCGAAATGTGCGAACTTGGCAATCGCCGTAAAGTTATCATCAAACTTTTTCGTTAATACTGAGTCATATTCCCAGCCATATCCGGCTGACATATCATTATCTCCAAGTGCGCGAATGGAATTCATCCATTTGATTCCCAGAAATAGGGGAGTCGTGTGTGAAACATAGATATCGGATAAGCCATTATGTGCCCCAGAAAGACGGCCTCCATCAGTCACATCGGCGAAACCATTAAAGGCGTGTGCGGTTGCGAATGGAGTCTTGAAACCCGCCCCAAGAGATTCAAATCCAACGGTAATCGATTGGGAGCCAAAGGTCTTCGTGGCGGTGGTATGAGCATAAGTCGCGGTTCCTTCTCCTAGAGTTCCGGCCTTATCCTGATAGGCGAATTCACCGTAGAGATCAATGCCACCTAGATTTCCTTTGGCACTAATACCGAATGTATTATTATCCCAAGCTCCTAGATCTTCAAAGTTCATGGTATATGCATAGCCGCCTAACGTCAGACCTTTGATACCTGAGTAAGACGCATTTAATAAATGTACCTCTGCGCCTACGTATTCGACATTTGAAAATGGAGGCGGGCCAGCGGAAATGGGAGAATCTGCATCTGAACCAAAAATTCGATTCACTTGATTGACAAACGCATAGTTGAGCGTCAATCCATCAACTGATTTATTCGTGAATGATATCGCATCAAAAGTTTGTTCATTTTGGCGCCAGCCTACGTTTCCAATAAAAGCTGTATTGTCATAGATGATTTTTTGGCGACCTACTTTGGCGACTGTATCGAATCCAGAATATTGGATGTAACCTTGGTTGAGTTCATTCGTCTCAGGATCTGGGATCGTGGTATTTGCGGGGTCGAACGGTTCAGCAGTCGGCCCAGCACCGCTGTTATAGTCATCAATCGCGGCTTGAGTGAACTCGCCTTCAATCAATACGCTCAAACCATTCCATTCCGTCGTTTTGAGACCGAGACGCTCGCGAAACGTGAGTGCGTGAGATTGATCAAAACCATCGACATCGCCATATTCATAGCGAGCGCGTATATCGATGGTAGGCTTGATCCATGGCCCGGGCTTGGCGGCAGTGAGTGAATTTTCTAAATCAGGATTTCCTGCGTATAGTAGACTGGTGGTTGATAAAAACAGAACGATTTTAGATTTCATAGTTAACATTTTATGGCAGGAGCTGCATGCGCCTCTTGCTATCCTGTTCAGCTCATGCTTTGCCAAATGGGCAGGCGTCACATGGAAATTGAGTGAAGCATATTTGCCAGCAACATGAAAATCAGTCATGCGGTTCCATTTCGGCAAAGACGGCAAAGCTAATAGCAGGGCGGGGGAGTTGTAAGTGGATTTCCCCACTTCGGCATCAATCCTTATTTTGCCTGAATGAAATTCAAGAGATCCGCCCGGCACTTCACTAAGTCTGGCGGATTTAGGTAAAACATGTGTCCACCATCATAATAGGTCGTAGAGATTCTTTTCCGCGCATTCTCAGATAAATTGAATGCATGACGCAGTGAGTAGGCAACACCTTCGGGTGGCGTTGCTAAATCGGTTTTTCCGCCCATAACGAGAATGCGGAGGTGTGGATTATCTCGCATCGCCGTGGCCAGTCGATTCGTAAGATTCACAATCTCATTCTCTGAATCCCATTGCCATGGTTGCACTTTACCTGTGAGGATTTCATACGGTTGATCTTCTTTATAACCGAGGCCTCGGCCTAAATAATCGAGCATGGCTGTGGAAAATGCGCCATAGGCGAGAGAATAGGATGGGTCATAGTCTGGCAGTTGCGCGGCTTGATCGGTGGAATCCCATGATACTCGGCCATCGAAGCGACCGATGACTTTACCTTCTTTACGCAGTAGCTCGCCCCGAAAAAACGTGGAATCAATCCGTAGATTGTGGGCAAGGCAAGTGGCTGAATCGAGGCCAGTGAATGTTGCTAATTGATCAGCAATCTTCACGCGAGTCGATGGGTCGAGCTCTGCTCCTTGGAGCAGAGCTGCGGCGTATTCACCAAAGGCAAAGTCCGTACTTTCCTTCACCAGCGCATCACGATCACCCGTAATTTTCCGATGAAAATGTGCGGTGCCAGTGAGCGATGGTAAGAAAACTTGATAGCTAAGGTCATTTCCCTGAGCTGCGTTTAATGTGGAAAAATCCAACAGTGACGACAATAAAATCACTCCGTTCAGATTCATCCCATAACGAGATTGCAGATGTTTGGAAAGCCCAGCCACGCGGATGCCACCATAGGATTCGCCGAGAATAAACTTGGGCGATGACCAGCGCTCATGCTCACTAATCCAGCGGCGAATAAAATCTCCGACAGATTCGATGTCTGCATCCAGACCATGGAAATCGCCGGGTTTTACATCTTTTTCCGCACGGGAATATCCAGTCGATACAGGATCGACGAAGACGAGATCACAGACGTCAAGAATGCTGAGTGGATTCTCCACAACGCGGGTCGCGGGTTGGGGCGCTGATGTGCCATCGCCGGGAAGCTTGATGATTTTCGGCCCAAGCACGCCGATGTGTAGCCAAACCGCAGAGGAACCTGGACCACCATTAAAGGCGAACATCACGGGACGTGTGGCAGCATCCTTGGTGTCGGTGCGCTCGTAGCTGACGTAAAAAATAGAAGCACGGGCTTTGCCATCGTCGCTTTTGAGTTGTAGCTTGCCAGTCGTGGCCTTGTAAGGAATCTGCTTACCGTTGATGGTGATGCTTGATTCGCGGATCACTGGTTCGACCATTTTTGGTGGCGGCGAATCTTTCTCAGATTCTTTTTCTTTGGGCGGGTTTCCCGCAGGCTTTTCAGTCTCTGAAGCACTCCAAACCAGTGGATTGAGGCAAATAAAAATGAGGAGTATCAACGGTCGCATGGCCGAAACCGTAAAGACCGAATCGCGCGTTGTCGATGGTGCTTGGTTCAGGATTCAAGATCTGGTGAGGTGCACTCAAATTAGCGACTGTTACCAGCCGATCAGAGTGGATCAGGCATCGCTCACTAATCTTTAAAACTTGTTACAATAAATGTAATGCGGAATCAAATAGGAGGGAATTTGGGATTCGTGGTGCTTTGTATCATTTTCGAAGAATCCTTGCTTGCGGCAACTCCTAGCAGTTTTATTCTTAAGAACTATGTCATCTGCATCTACACTTCCGGCGTATTTCCATGAGGAAATCTTGCTCCATCCAGAAAAGCGCGAATTTCCGCCATTCGATCTAGTCCGGCTGCTCGGGACTGTTTTTGATCCGACGCAACATTGCCGAGTTTGTATTTTGATTGATTTCGAGGAACCACAAGATCTCATCAAAGATTTCGCGTTTTTCAAACAACCTGGTTTTCCGGTTCAGAAAAATGCTTACCGTCATTTTTATCTTGGTTTGAAAAATGGTGGTCTTGAGGAACTCGAAATGACTGGCGGCGAAATGTTCGCCTATCGTTGCACCAAGGGTTCAAACCTCGATCTGGCTGACGATGTCTGGGATACTCACGGAAATCAGCTCTCGCTCGATCAGGATATTTACTCGAAATACGACATTATCCTCTGCGTTTCGACCTTTTCCGCCACCGCTCCACTGACGGCCAAGGCGAAGCAATTCGGCTTTCGCGGTGCCACCCTTCACGGTCTCAATGATGTGATTCTTAACTCCGGTCTCGCCGTGGATTACCACGAAGTTTCCGCCGACTCGGAGCGGCTCCGTCTTGCTCTCACCAAAGCCGACTCGATAGAAATCGACTTCGCGCTAGAAGATGGCCGCGTGCTCACGGCTTGGCTTGGGCTCGGTGGTCAAGAAGCACAAAAATCCCACGGACTTTGCATTGGAAAGACTCCTGACATCGCCAATCTCCCTGCGGGCGAAGTTTATTTCGTTCCCGTCGATGCCCGTGGCCAGTTTCCGATGAAATATGAAGATGGCACACTCGGTGTGTTAGAAGTGGAAAACCGCTGCATCATCCACTCGACACTCATTGCTGGAAATCAATCCACCATCGACGCTCATAATACCAGACTGGCCGATGATCCGATGACTGGAACACTGGGAGAACTCGGCTTCGGCACGCAAGTTTTACCTGTTTCCTACGCAGATATTCAAGACGAGAAAGTGTTAGGAACCTGCCATCTCGCGACTGGCCGCGATGACCACCTCGGCGGTGATATTTTACCGAGCATGTTCAAAAAACACGAAAACTCGACTCACGATGACATCCTCTTCGCTCCTCACAAAACGCCTAATTTCAATATCAGCCAAGTGCGCATGAAGCGCGGCAAACAACAAGAGGTGCTCATTGAGAATTTCCGCCCAGCTCGGTATTTGATCGATGCACTTGCCTCAGATCGTTGAGAAAAATGATGCTGAGATTCGATCATTCGATCCATTTACGGGTCGAATGATTCCACCACTCACTCAAGAGATCTCAGTTACTAAAGTCATCATCCATTCTGTCAGGACGATATTTTAGCACTGGCATTTGTATTTGCGGCGGCTCGGATGGCAGAGACTCCCCTGCCCCACGACTTCTCACATTGCTGGGTGCTTGAGTAATCGTCACTGGAGTCCCGACAACGACTGAGTCAAAGAGGATCGGCACAAATTCCTTGGGCATCCGAATGCAACCATGCGATGCTGGCTCGCCCGGTTCTGGGATCAACCCTCCATGCATCCCGATTCCATAAGAAGTTAGCCGCATCCAGTAAGGCATGGGGGCCGCGATGTATTTCATCCCTTTTGGCACGCGGTCACTAGGCTTCGCGTCTCCATCCGTGACATTTCCCATCTCATCCTCGATCCAGCCGTAGCGGTTCGAATATTTATCTTCGATTTTTTCAGTGATCTTGTAGCTGCCTGAAGCCGTGCCGTGGCCTTCCTTACCCGTCGCGACATAACACCAACCGATGTCTCGCCCACCCCTTTTAAATTCAGCGATTTGATCTGATAAACTGATACGGATAGAAACCTTCCCCTCACCACCATCGTCATACCATCTGTGCAGCTTGCGCTCCATTTTTAACTGAGGCAACCGAGCCTTCGTATCCGCACATGATACGGAAAACATCGCAACAGCGACACTCGATAGGCAAATCAATGGAGAGTATAAATTCCGCATAGGCATTAAGATTCAGCGAGTGATCAACGATTGTTCAAACAGTATTTTCGATAACGAGCAAATTTTCTACGAAAATTTCCTCTGCGGAGCAAGATTTTGAGACTGATTTCTCAGGAACGAAACCGTGGGATTGCAGAGCAAAGGGCGAAAGCCAACGTCCGCGTTGGCTTTCCTAGACTTAGAGCCGACGATGACGTCAGCACTCCCAGCCCCTTTTTCACAAATCGTGATGATGAATCCTTTCAAGACTGGAAAAACTTTCCAACGTAAATCCGATCTTCGTTTTGCAGTGAAAAATCGTGGGGCTTCTTGGGTCTTTGCTGGGAGTCTCCATGGGCGCAAAAGAATGTGGGCTTACCGATGTTTTTCGCCGAAAGGGTTTGCAAAACCCTTCTCCATATTCAGGTGAATTTCCCTGACTTTAGAAGCTCGCGGTAGGTGTTGAGGGTTTGGCTCTTTACGCTCTCGTCCACCAGCGGGAAGGTGCTGAGAATGTGCTGAGAATGTGCTGAGAATGTGCTGGAATTCCTCGGTCGTGAGGTCATAGAGGCGGGCTGCGCGTTCGGCCAGCGGGAGGAAAAATCCGGGTATGTGGCGGTGAGGCGCGGGATGGGGAGCTGGTAGCCCTTGATCTCATCTTTGAAACGGGTATATAGAAGGATGGAATCCTGTTGGCCGATGACCAGAGGAAGCTTGTTTTCAAGGGCATGCTTGATCCCATTGCTATCCTCCCCATCCAAAAAGGGAGTTTCGATGTTGTCAAATACAGTGGGCATTGGGACGAAGCGTGTTGGAAATAGGATTGCCGTCAAGGTCCACGTATCGCGACACACCTACAAACCGGCGGCATTGGCGGCATTATAACCCATCACTCCGGCAGACTCACCTTCTCACCGAGGTGCTTGGGACGAGTATTGAGAAAATTGACATCAAGCCACATTTTGACGCGTGCCCCCACTTCTCGAACGCGTGTTTTAGCCCCGACTTGAGCACTCACATCTTGGGCATTAAATCCATAGGCATCGATCCCGTTGGCCTTGGCTAAATAAATTCCACGCTCGTTTTGGAATCGCTGACTGATCAATAAAACGGAGGTCACGCCGAAGATTTCCTTGGCTCGGACCACGGAATCCAGCGTCCTCAGACCTGCATAATCACAGACAATCCGGCCCGCAGGGACTCCTCGCTCGATCAATGCCTGCTTCATCTTTTCTGGCTCGTTGTAGTATTGGGTTTGGTTATCTCCAGAGACAATGAAGACTTTGATTTTTCCCGATTTCCAGACCCTCACGGCAGCGTCTATCCTGTAACGAAAATATAGATTTTCCAAACCTTTCACCCGATCGGTTGTGCCAAAAACCAGGCCGACATTCATGGGTGGCACTTCAGAAATATCCGTAAAGAGCCGATTTCGCGAAGCCAAATTAGCCGTAATGTTCGCATAAAAAATCACCGCGATCACCAGCAAGCAGCCGATAGCGGCCGCGACGATCAAGCGTCTGAACCAACGGCGAATCATGCCTTTCCGAGTGAATTTCACTGCGTCCGGTTGGCTTGGAGTTCTTCCATGGGGCGCGGCCATTGAAACAACGATCTCAGCGTATCTCCGAAGCTACCGATGAGGGGCAGCTCCGGTGCGAGCACTCGCAAGCGATTCTTCGTTTCCTTAAAATGCACCTCAGAAAACCGACCAATGAGCTCGCCATCCACTTGCACCGGCACTTCGCGATCCGCCCGCACGGTGAATGCCTCGGTCTGGAAATACGTGATCGACTCGACAAGATCGATCCCGCCAAATGCCAGCCCACGCAGCGAATCTAGCACCAGCTTGTAGCCAGCTTCTTTGTAAATCAACACATCGAGCATGGAGTCGTGATTATTCGCATTGCGGAAAAATTTAAACTGTCCGCCGTAGAGCGAGCCATTTCCCGCTAAAACGGCGACGCCTTCCTCGCGCCTTCCATCGGCACAGATCACCTCGAACTTCGGCGGGGCTTCTCCGAGCAACTTCATTCCGGCTAACAAATACGCGAGCGGGCCGAGTTTTTTCTTAGACTCCCACGTCGTTTCCTCGATCACCATCGCATCGAAGCCGACACCGGCCATCTGGACAAAGGCGGCGCCATTGGCTTCGAATAAATCCACATCTTGGACGAATCCACGCTCAATCACTTGGAATGCTTTTTCTAGCGAGTCGAAGGGAATTCCCATTTCCCGGGCGAAGACATTCATCGTCCCTGCGGGTAGAACTCCCAACAATGTTTTCGATCCGGCCAGCCCATTCACCACTTCATTGAGCGTCCCATCACCACCCGCCGCGATGACGACAGGCTCCCCTTCCCTCACAAAACGGGCAGATAAATCGCGTGCTTCACCGGCATGATTGGTGGCAAATACCGCAAAGCGATTGGGGTGACTCATGAGAAACCGCAGCACCTTGGAGCCCTTTTGACTACGTGCTTTCGGATTAAAAATAACCGGGTATCGGTGCAGTTTCTCCATGGGCTAGATTCTTCACCGATGGTCGCGCCTTCGCAACTGGATTTCACTGGAGCGCTTCCAGCACCAAGTCAACGGGTAGGCCCATCACGTTGTCGAAACTCCCAGAAATCCCGGAAATTATTTGTTCGCCGAATTCCTGAATCCCATACGCACCTGCCTTATCGAGAGGATTGACCCGTGAAAAATATTCATCAATCGCCGGATCATCGAGTGATCGGAAAGTCACTTGGGTCAGGCCGTGAAACATGGATTTCCTCCCGTCGGGGAAAATGACACAGACGCCCGTGCAGACTTGGTGCGTGCGCCCCGACAGACGGCGCAACATCTGACGAGCCTCCTCCATATCCGCCGGTTTTCCCAAAGGCATGTCATCGATGAATACCAGAGTGTCAGCACCGATCACGGTCGAGTTTGGCCGGATTTCTGCCACGGCTTGCGCTTTTAATGCCGCATTCAGCTCACATAAAACGTCAGGCTTCATCGAGGCATCGTGGATTTCCTCCGCTGGAGAAGCGACGACTTCGAAGACGATGCCCGCCCGCTCTAGCAATTCACGACGGCGTGGGGAGGATGAGGCAAGAACGATGGGCATGGTTGATGAAGGGAGAAATACAGGGATTTACATGAGAGATTACCCTATGAAATCAATGATTTTCAACACATAGGAAGGATTTGAAACGCCAAGACGCCAAGCAAGAGAAGGCAAGAGGACTTTTTTGTTTCTTTTAAACTTGGTGCTCTTGGCGGTTTAAATTCTTCTGCACTTCCTCTTTATTTTCCCGAGTCTAGCAAGCCCGCTGCATACGCTTGGAAAACGCGAGCGATCTCATCGCGGACGCGACGGAAAACTACCATTTGCTCTTCCTCGCTACCCGTCGCGTGAGCCGGATCATCGAAGCCCCAGTGGTGACGATTCAATTGGCCAGGAAACATCGGACAGGCTTGATCGGCATTTCCGCAGACGGTGATGACGGTCGAGACTTGATCGGTTAGAAACTCATTCATGTGCTTGGAATGATGATGGCTGATGTCGATGCCGATTTCCGCCATCGCCCGGATGCCGAGTGGATGGACGTAGCCAGCGGGATTCGACCCCGCGCTCTCGACGCGGAAATGATCATTGAGTGAGGCGCGGAGAATGCCCTCGGCAAGATGGGAGCGGCAGCTATTACCAGTGCAAAGGATCAGGATGGCGGGTGGTTTCATAAGGAGTGATTCAATCAAATTCGATATTATGTTAGAGGTGGTCGTGGCGTATCATCGTCAATCAATCGCTTCAATGCCGGAGCGAAGCGGTGATAGAAAAATCCAAGAATCACCAGTGCGATACCCAGCGCGATGAAGGAAATAATGCGCATGACGGTGGAGAAATCCCACACATCGACGAGAAACAGTTTTAACAAGGCTGCGGTAAGAAGGACGAAGCCAGTTTGGCGCGAGGTGATCCGGCCTAGCATCAAGCCAAGTAAAACGAGTCCGAAGCCCAGCACCGTCCATAAGATGACAACTGCTTTCCAGCCAATGGTCACAACGATGAGATGCGTGCTCCAAATGCTAAGAACAAGGCAAGCCAGCCAAGGAAGAACCTTGGCAAGGTTATCTGAATTCGAAATCTGTAAAATTTCTGGCAGCCTCGGCGTCTTAATCGCAATCGCACCTAGCAAGACGACAAGGGCCATTCCTTCTGATGAATAGCCATGCAGGATGGATGCATTTCCCTCGATCCATACAAAGATCAGCGCAGCTAGCGACGCCATGAGCCACCCCCATGCTTCGACCGGAGCAGACCTCTCACGTCGCCATGCCCAGAAAAATCCGGCACCTGCCGATAGAGCGACGAGATCGATGAAGCCTTCCGGGAAGGCCACCAAAATGGCCACGCCCCAAGCGACAAAGAGCATCCCACGAGCGATGAAAATTTGAAGCAAGTGCTTCTCACCGGGTTGAAACGCCGATAAGATTAAAATTCCTGCTGCCCCGGCAGCCGGAGCGAAAGAAAATGCCTTGGAGAGATCTAGGCTGTGGTCGAAAACTGCGGGTATCACCAGCGCCAGCGCGCCCATATTCGGAAGTATGGAGGTGATTCCTAGGCTATCGGCTTTCAGCAGTCGTGCGGTGATCGCCAGCACTATCGCCCCCATCGCCAATGCTCCGATGTTGCCATGATCGCTTAGGTTTAAAGCAAAGATCAATTTCCCGAAAAGTAAGGGTGCTAACAAGGCAAACAACCAAGAGAACGGCTGGGCAAAGTTGACGGGGTCTAGCTCAGAGAAAGGTGATGAATCTTCCGTAGTTGGAGGGCGATGCCAGATGGCACAAGCGACGATGGCCGCGCACAGCGCAAAACCAGATCCCACCCGTGTGGCGTCCGATGTGATCATCGACAGCGCGAGGATTCCTGAAATTCCGGATGCCCAAGCGATTTCGACCATCCATCGGCGGCGATCAATGAACAAGGAAAGTGCAGAGAAACTTACGGCAAATCCTGCGAGCATTGGTAACTGCCAAACAATGGGCAATCGGTAGCACCCACCGAATAACAAGATGGCCAGCGAGCTATATGCGAGCAGCGACGCTCCGGCGCGAACTTGCTGAGGAGTGGGGCGAGTCGTCTGCCCAACATTGAGTCGGACGAAGCCCGCTGCCAAAACGACTAAAACTGCTGCCAGAACGCCACTCCAAAGGGGGAAATTTTCGGAAGGGAAAAGGTGCAGAAAGACAGAGACTATCACCGCCCCCATTCCTGCGAGCATAGCAAAGGCATACTCGGGCCACTTGTGGAAACGGTGGAACGCGAGAGCCAAGACGAGCGATTCTCCGGCCAAGGCGAGTCCGAGGTGATAGCCATCAAATTTCAACACCACGGCGAGACTTAATCCGGCTAGGCCTTGGAGAAAATTCGACGCCGCCGCAGAATCTTCCCATTTCCGCCCGAGTGCTCCCAAGATAAGTAGGACGAATCCGAATACGGCTGGCACTTTCCAAAACCCTTGATTCCCGTAGGTATTCAGCCATACCACGGTGAATATCAGGAAGTATAGTCCGTTGTTCGCTGCCGTGAAAATCGCGCGACCTCTCTCACCGAGAGTTTCTCGGAAACGTCCAAGCATTCCGGGGATCGCAAAAATCGCCCAACTTGCAGGCAAAAACCATAGTGTTGCGTGGGCATCGCCAGAGTCATTACCGGCCGCGCCGAAGAGTTGCCAGCCAGCGAATGCTGCGTATGTGCCGAGCAGCGATGCGATTCCCGGCATATTCCAGCCCGGACGAAGCATGAGTAAAATCCCGGTGACGGAGAGAACCAGGTTAGAAGCCGCGGATAACCAATCGAGAGGCTGAATCATCGTCGCATACGATGCCAACAGGATTCCCATGGTCGCGGTGCCTCGTGA
>JANORE010000067.1:0-2872 GCA_031415155.1 Akkermansiaceae bacterium
AACACGCAGCTTGGGTCGGCTAGCCACTTCATCTGCGATGAAAAGCTGGTGCGGAATCAAATCCATGCGTGCTCCGGCGAGACCGCGGACCGGCGAACACTGCATGTCAGCCCGCCGTTTCAGTGCCTCACCACGCAGATCGAAGTCACCGTAATCATCTAGCTTGCCGCCGAAGAGCCGCTCTTCGGGTTTGCTGAAACTGATCGAGTCGGACAAGCCAGCCTCCGTCACATCGCCGTGGTTTGTTTCATAAATGAACAATCCAGCTTCTTCACGCACGCGTTCCACCCGCATTTCTTCTCCCGAGTGAATCTTGATTTGATCGCCTGCTAGAAACCTCACGCGTCTCAGAGGCGCGGTCTCCGTGGCATAAATGCGTGTCTCGCCTGCAGCGGGGAATTTGATTTCTACCCGTCCATCACTGCTACGGTGGATGATGCCGAGGCCGAGTTCTGGCTCGCCGTCGCTCACCCAACGTTGGCCGCGAGTCCATGTATTTTGAAATGACACAAGCAGGCCATAATCACCCTGAAACGATCTTTCAAGTCCCGTGATTCATGCTGGGAGCGCGCTCATAAGCCGCGTTGATTTTCTCCGCCCAATCTCTCGCCCTTGCGCCGAAGCCACGATCATCCGCCGCATAGAGAATACCGCGTGAAACATTGATTACATCTGGCGCAGTGCGTTGTGCATCAACGAGTGAGGCGATATCACCACCTTGGGCACCTAGGCCGGGAACGAGTAGTGGCGCGTCGGGGATTTTTTCTAATACCGATGCCGAATTGGTGAGTCCCACCACGTAGCCGACATCGGTGACCCGGCCTTCTGATTTCGCTCGCTCGCCGAGTGCGGTGACTAGCTCAAACACCGACCGTCCGTCCGCCAGTTTTTGCTGTTGGAAATCTGCCGAACCGGGATTCGAGGTGACGGCTAATAGATAGATCGCTTTTCCTTCCCAATCGAGAAATGGCTCGATGGAGTCGTAGCCGAGAAAGGGATTCAGTGTGACTGCGTCCACATTCCAGCCAGCAAAGTAGCCTTGCGCGTAGTATTTTTGCGTCTCGCCGATGTCACTGCGTTTCGCATCCAGAATGATGGGCACCTCTTTGGGAATTTCTGCCAGCAGTTCTTCTAACAAGCGGATGCCTTCGATGCCCATGGCCTCGAAGTATGCCATGTTTGGCTTGAAGGCGGCAGCCCAGATGGCAGTTTCCTCGATGACTTGCTTGAGGAAATTCCGGGCAAAGGTGGCCCCACCATCGCCTGGCCGAGGATCCAGTCCCACACAGAGTCTGGATCCGGTTTTTTCTATTCGTTGCTGAAGTCGATCCGCGTAGCGCATGAGCAGACCATGCCTGCGGGGAAAAATTACGGAAGTCGAAAAATCACTCCGTCGCTGTCGGCTTGATTTCGGCAAGGAGTGCTTCCGCCGTCAGCTCGACAAACGAGCCAGGAGTTCCGGCGTAGTGGATCTTGCGCTCGCCATCGAGCACGTAGACGAGTGGCCAGACGCCAACGCGGTATTCCTTGGCGAGTTTATTTTCAGGGTCGGTGAAATTCGTCCACGGAACCGTGCCGTCCGCTTGGAGCACGCGAAGTTTTTCCAGTGAATCGTTGTTCACCCCCATGATCGCGAGTGGTTTTCCTTTGAATTTTTGATCCATCGCATTGGTGATATCCACGACTCGTTGGGCATCGGAGACATTGCTATTCCAGAAGAGAAGGACGATGATTTTTCCTTGGTTGGCAGAAAGCGAGAGGGGACGGCCTGCGGTATCCATGCCCACGAGGTCAGGCGCGACTCGCCCTTTCGTGAGAAAGCGAATGATGTAAAGCTCGTCCTCGGCCAGCTTCGCCACGCTGGTGCCATCCAGCTCAATATCGGAACTCTGGATAATGGTTTTGCGGAGATAGGTGAGACGCTTTTTCATGATTTCTCCGTCATCGCCGAGTTCTTTGAGTTGCATGGCGGCACTGAGCGCGGCGATGCCTTGAGTCTTCGGGTCGGGGTGGCTTCCTTGGATTTTTTCGAGAATCGCAAGCGACCGTGGATTTGGGCTGGAGCCGAGAGCCGCGCAGATCGGAATGAGCTTGGTGCTGGATAAATGATGCGTTTCGATGGCCTTACGAATCGCTTCGTTTTGCTGGCGGAAAATCGGCATTGGGCTGCCAGACTCGTTGGAAGCGAGGAGGCCAGGAGTGACACGGATGAACCATTCTGCCGGTGCAAGAATCCATTCCTCGTCGAGTGATTGACCGATCGTCGCCCACATTTCTTTGGCAAAAGAAGTCGCGTCTGGGCGGCGACTCCAAACCTTCCCCCGCTCTTCAGCGGTGATCGCAAGGCGTGCCTCAAGCGTCCATTTTTCCATGGCGAGCTGATAAGTTTTTTGGATGCGTTGAGCCTCAGCGGGAGAGGCGTCAGCACCTAAGGAAACGAGCAAAAAAAGAAAAGCGACCCATAAGCTAAAGCGAGACATGGAGGAAATCATAGACACTGAAAATTGGCGAGGAAGCCGGAAAAAATAAATGGTGAAAAATTCGACTCTTCGCTCACTTGGATCGGAGAAGATCTTACTTCACAGGCGTTTATGCTCCTACGGATGATGATTTTTAGAAAACTTTGGGCTTGATGCCCCAACGGGGTAAAATGCGATAGCCTAGGGCATCGCCCTGATCGTTATACACAAATCTGTGGTCGAACGAATTATCGCTGAAGGAAGCGATCACTCGGGCCGAATCACAATCGGTCCAGAGGGGATGACATACCCTGTTCGGCGAATATGGCGACCTCATGAATTTGATCCGGGCAGCATGAAGCTGGCGATCCGTCTGGATCGCCTCAAGCCCATATCACTTCGATCATTCTTCG
>JANORE010000068.1:0-5031 GCA_031415155.1 Akkermansiaceae bacterium
AACTCTACAGTCCATGGGTTTAGCCGATCAAGTCGATCCGGGCTTGCCCTGAGTCCATGAACGAGGCATTGAAGTGCAGTGATGCGTGACTTAGCAGCTGACCCAGCGTGGCAGGAAAAAGATTTGGGGCTGCCGCTTCCAGATTCTTTACACGCTTGCTCGGTTTGCTTGCCGACATGGGAATCGGTCCTCGGCTACGAAGAAGGTCGTGAAAAAGTGTTAAAACGGATGCGAACTGGCTATCCTCGCTTTTTCAAACATCCAGCGGTGGAAAGGCTATTTGATACAGCCAAGGCCGAAGTCGCAGGAGAGCAAGAAGAAGTCATCGTGCTGCCGACTCGTGGTGCCGTGCAGAAGGCGCATCGTTGGGTCGAGCGCCGAGCGGAAACTGCGGTTAGGATCGCTAGTTTTCATGGACTTCAGGTGTTAGTCGTGCCGGCCAAGGCCAAGTCAGAAGCAGACGCATATTGGCGCTTCGCGGGCGAGGTGGTGAGCAGCCGACAGGCGCAGGATTTCTTAGATGGGAAATTACGCGAAGGCTCGAAGTCTCATTTAATTTCAAGATCGCTGTCGAAATTCACGGGGGCGGCACCTGAAGACACCTTCATTTTCACCAGCGGCATGGCGGCCATCACTGCCGTTTTGCGAGCGCTACCCGGTGTCCTCGAAGGGAAAAAGACACTCCAATTAGAATTTCCCTATGTCGATAGCTTAAAGGTGCAGGAATACTTCGGGCCGGGTGTCGTTTACCTGAATGATGCGAGCGGCGAATCTTTCGATGAGGCGTTGATGCGGATTCGCCAAGGCGAGTTTGCCGGAGTGTTCACGGAAGTGCCGAGTAATCCCTTGCTAAGAACCATCGATCTCCAGCGCGTCGCCGAGGCCTGCAAGGCGAGTAGTACGCCATTGATCGTAGATGAATCGGTGTCTGGTCCTCTGAACGTGCAGCCATTGCTTTTCGCCGATGTGGTGACGGGTAGTCTCACGAAATGGATTTCTGGTGAAGGTGATGTGATGGCTGGCATGGCTTCTGTGCGAGCGGATTCACCGATCGTCGATGCTTTACGCAAGTCACTTGCTGTCGATGCGAGCGAGTGTGCGCCATTATATATCGGCGATGCTGAGGTCTTGCTTTCCAATTTAAAAAGCTATCCAAAGCGGATGAAAATCGTGAATGCGAGTGGCAAGGCGCTCGCGGAGTGGTTGGCCAATCACCCGGCAATCGCAGAGGTCTGGCATCCATCGCGGACTCACACGGCCCAGTATGAAGCGGTGATGAAAAAAGACGGCGGCTACGGTGGCTTGCTTTCCTTCGTCCTCAAGGCTCCCAAAAAGACTCCCAAGATTTACGACGCTCTCCGTTTTTGCAAAGGCCCGAGTTTCGGAACTCCTTTTACCCTCGTCTGTCCTTACACTCTACTCGCTCATTATCACGAGTTAGAGTGGGCAGAAGATTGCGGCGTTTCAGCGAATTTATTGCGAGTTTCATGTGGCCTTGAACCGATAGAAACGATCATTGCCACGTTTGAAGAAGCGCTCGCTCTGGTTTAATTCACAACCACTTGCACGCCTGCTTCGCGTAGTAAGTCAAAATCATATCTGCTCCTGCGCGCTTGATCGCGATGAGAGATTCCATGACGATGGCGCGTTCGTCGAGCCAGCCACTGGCGGCGGCGCTTTTGAGCATGAGATATTCGCCGCTCACTTGGTAGGCGGCGACGGGAAGTACCGTAGTTTCGCGCACTTTGGAAATGATATCGAGATACATCCCCGCCGGTTTCACCATCAGCATATCTGCTCCTTCATCGTCATCTAACAAAGTCTCACGGATCGCCTCACGGGCATTGGCCGGGTCCATCTGATACGTTTTCTTATCGCCATCCTTCGGCGCGGAATCCAGAGCACCACGGAATGGGCCATAGAAAGCAGATGCGTATTTCGCCGTGTAACTGAGGATGGAGACGTGCGTGAAATTTTCTGCATCGAGCGCATTTCGGATGGCTTCGACACGGCCATCCATCATGTCAGACGGGGCAACGATGTCTGCTCCAGCACGAGCGTGGCTGAGTGCTTGCCTGCAAAGTACGGCGACCGTTTCGTCATTGAGGATCTCTAATTCACCGCGTGAATTTCTCTGGACGATGCCATCGTGACCGTCGGAGTTATAAGGATCCAGCGCGACATCGGTGATGATGCAGAGCGTAGGATGAGCCGCTTTGATCGCACGGATCGCACGCGGCACGAGACCCTCATCATGGTAAGATTCCTCAGCAAGTGATGTCTTGAATGATTCCTCGATTTTCGGGAAAAGCACGACTGCCGGGATGCCGAGCGCATGGGCCTCTCCGGCTTCGCGAACGAGATTTTCCAAGGACCAACGCGTCACACCGGGCATCGAAGAAATCGGCGTATCCTCAGCATTTTCATGAAAAAACAACGGCAAGATCAAATCCGTCGCCGTCAGTGTCGTTTCTCGAACCATGGAGCGAATCGCAGGCGTGCGGCGGTTACGGCGAGGACGGATCATGGCAGGAAATGGGATATGAGTTACTTCGCGATCTTCGTGAATTTCTCGTCGATGAATTTCAGGATGAGTGCTTCGAGGTCATCGTTTTTCAAACGCTCGACGACATCCACCGAGAAGCCACGCGCGATGAGTTGGCGGGCGTTGACTGGATCGATACCACGAGCGCAGAGGTAGAAAATTTCCTCGTCGCTGATCTGCGAGGAAGTGCTGCCGTGGGAGCATTTGACTTGGTCGGCATTGATCTCGAGACCGGGCATGGAGTTCGCCTCGCAGGAGTCACTCATGAGAAGATTCCGGCAGGTCTGATAGGCGTCCGTGTGGTGGGCACTTTCATCCACGAAGATGAGGCCGGAGAAAATGGTACGAGAGCGGTCGTAGAGTGAATTTTTATACAACAAGTCCGAGTAAGCGCCTTCGGAAACGTGATGTTGGAAAGTCCGTTGGTCGTATTCCTGTTCGTTTGATGGGATGGAAACAGAGAGCATATCCGAGCGCGAGCCAGGGCCTTCGAGGCGGGAGAGCGATTCATTTCGCGCCCAAGCAGCTCCGGTGTTGAGGATGAATCCCGTGGTGGAGGCGTCGCGCGCGGCAGCGGTTTCGTTGATCTGGATGATGCGGCTGAATTCGTTGAGGGCTTGGATCGCCACGTAGTCGAGCTGGGAATTTTGCCCGGCGTTGAGGTCGTTAAAGGCGATGGCGAGGCCGGGTTCCTCATCATTTGCCGAGTGGAAAAGATCGACGACGCGGACCTTCGAGCTTTTTCCGGTGACGATGAGTGTGTGCGGGAAGATGACCGTGTTTTCCCCAGAAATCCAGTGGTGAGCCTCGATGCTGCCGCTGATTTCCACGCCGTCTGGGACGTGGATGAAGAGGCCATTGGTGAGCGAAGCTTCGTGCAGCGCGGCAAATTTCGCCGAGCCGAGCCGCGTTTCCTGTTTCATGAAATACGCTTGCACGAGGTCGCTGTGCGAGACGAGGGCTTCTGCTAGGGAAAGGCAGACGACGTTCTCTGGCAGGTGGGATTCCACGTGAATCAGTTCGTCATTCGCGAAGACAAACTTCGCCGCAGGTTTCTCCAGTCCGGTCGAGCGGGCGATGAGATCATTCGCCGCCGTGACAGGGGATTTCTGAAATTCCGAGAAATCGAGCTGCTTGATGCTGGAGAAACGCCATGTCTCATCGCCGCGTTTTGGTGCAGGAGTGGCGAGAAAACGTTTCCAAGCCGCTTGCTGACGCGCAGCAAACCAAGCAGGAAGATAAGCCGGAGTTTCCGGAGCGGTGGTGAGGATAGATGGCATGTCGAGAGTGGTCATGGTGGTGAAAGTTTTTTAATGATCGATTTGGCGAGATTTTCTTTGATCTCGCGATGGCGTGGAATGGGCTGGCAAACTTTCGTTTCCTTGTTTTGATACCAATCATGGCAGCCACCATGACGAATGAATTCACAGCCAAGCTCAGCTAGCTTACGCACGAGATCAGCTCGCTTCATGCGATGAGAAGTTCCGAATGATGAATGACCCCAGGAATGGCGTCCGTGGATAAATCTTTGTATAAATCAACTAGATGTATTTTCAGATCTTCGAATGACTCTCCCTGAGTTTGATAATCGGGGTATTCATCAAGATAGCCTAAAAAGTGATCCCCGTCTTTCCACCATGTGAATTGTGTTTTCATAATTTGCGGTCAGTTGTTTATTTTTTCTAATGCTTCAAGGTCGCCAAGATCTTTATGGCGACCCGTAGAACGCTTATTTATTTTTAAATCCTCAAGTCCGATGAAGGGAAATTTTGCTCCGGCAAGATCGAGCATTTCAGAACGGGCGTAGGCCTCATCAAAAGTTACTCCGAGAATTTTCACTAAAATATCGATTCGATAAGGCGGTCCTCCAAGCTGGCTCATACGTTTATCATCAAGGAAATTTTCAACCTGCACGTTCGGCAAAGGGCCAAAGAAGTCATGTATTGCTTTCACAATTCTCTCTGCGTTTTCCGGAGATTTCTCCACGAAGAAATTGATGTCGCCAGTGTATCGGGGATGACCATGCGCAGTGACAGCGTATCCTCCGATAATCATGAATTTAAGCCCATGGGACATCAACGACTCGGCAAACTCTCTGAATTCTTGATCCGGTTCCATTTGAAGTTTTGTGTTTTTGAGAACGAAGAAGTGCCAGTGCTTGGAGCCTTTCGCGCGGTGTTTTTGATTTCCAATAAGCAGCGGTCGCAGCTTCGTCCTCTTCGTGGGTGGCGAAGCTGACGTGAATGGGGCCGTTCCGTAGCGAGTTCATCATATCGTGGGGATGCGTTTTTGTTTCGCCCATTCAGGGCTATGATTCTTATACATCATGTCACCCAAGGTGTTGCCCTGGGCTATCACATTGCTGCACCGTTGGTGCTGAAGATCCTTAACTAAGGTCATATCAACCCACGCTTCCTTCCATTTCCAAATCAATCAGCCGCTTCAACTCCACGGAATATTCCATCGGGAATTCCCGGACGAGGTCG
>JANORE010000069.1:0-17466 GCA_031415155.1 Akkermansiaceae bacterium
AGTCGATGGGCAGTGCCAATTCTTGCGCGGCCGCTTGGCGAGCGACGAGATTGAAGGGGTCGAAGGTCGCCAGCTTTAGGCGCTTGTTGTCGCCCTCGCCCTCGATGGAAACGGGTAAGAGCCGATGGCGTAGTGCGATGCGTGGGCCACAAGCTTCCCGCAGAGGCAGAGGCACTTCTGCCATTGGGATGCTGTCCAGCCACTCGATCCGTAGATCGTGAGCAAGTTCACGCATGTATTTTTCCTCATCCACGATGCCAGCGTCCAGCACGTCATCAATCGGCGAGCATTGGCGCTGGGCGGCAGTCCGCAGGACTTCGGTGAGCGCGGGAATATCTTCGCAGCCAGTACGGCGAGCGGGTTCGATCAAAAGCTGTGTCATGGGCGGCGGATGGTTTCTGCCGTAAAAGCTTCTCAGAAGCAATCTTGTCTCTCGAAATTCCCGAAATAGACGATTTTATCCACGGACAGGGCTAAAAAATCTCGCGTAACTCCTCCGCACCCATACATCTTCAGCGGCGTGTCGTATCTGGAAATCAAAGACCTCCGAACTCATTTCACCCAACGCACGGGCTCGATTTTTTCGCCGGTGAAGCATGTGGTCAAGGCGGTGGACGGAGTGAGCATCACCCTAGAAAGAGGAGAAATTCTCGGTCTTGTCGGCGAATCTGGCTGCGGGAAATCCACCTTATCACGGACGATCATGCAATTGATTCCTGCCACGAGTGGCTCGGTGATCTTGGACGGGGAAAATTTATCGGCCCTCGCTCCCGCTGCAATCCGTAAGCGAAGGCTCGATTTTCAGATGATTTTCCAAGATCCGTATGCCTCGCTCAATCCACGAATGACGGTTTTCTCCACGCTCGCCGAAGCCGTCCGTCAACGTCGACCTGAACTGAGGGGCGCCACGCTTTCAGATCGAGTGGAAAAACTGATGGCCACCGTCGGCCTTGATGCGCGAATGATGAAAAAATACCCGCACGAGTTCTCCGGTGGCCAACGGCAGCGCATTGCCATCGCGCGTGCTCTCGCTCCTGAGCCGAAACTCGTCATCGCGGATGAACCCGTTTCCGCGCTCGATGTTTCCATCCAATCGCAGATCTTAAATCTCATCACTTCCCTGCAAAAGGACTTGGGCTTGACGATGATTTTCATCTCACACGATCTCGGCGTGGTTCATTACATCGCAGATCGCATCGCCGTGATGTATCAGGGGAAAATTGTCGAGTCCGGTCCGGCAGGTCAGGTTTTCCACGAGCCGCAAGCGGATTACACCAAGCGGCTTCTGTCGTCTATCCCGCGACTGGTTGCACACGGCTAGAAATATCGCAGCGCAAATGCATCGAACCCTAGGAAGGGTCGCACCATTTGCCCGTCGGCCATCCATTTTCAGGATTTAAACGTAATGCAGTTCCTTCGCTTTTTTCTCAATTGCCGACTCGTTGTCCAGCAGTTCTTGGATCGGATCCCAGCGACCGGAAAGCAATGCTTCGCGAGCGGAGTCTGGCATGGTCACGGAGATGTCTAGGCCGCCCGAACTACGGACTTTCAGAGACTTCACGTCGATGGTGATTTCCGTGGGCGGATCGGCTTCGACGGCATCTTTGATTTTCACGATGTCGGCGGCGCTGGCCATCACGCAAGGCATCGCCAGTGTCGTGGAATTTCCGTAAAAAATTTCGGCGAAGGACTCGGCGATGACGCCATTGAAGCCGTATTTCCGCAGAGATTGCGGTGCATGTTCACGGGATGAGCCGCAGCCGAAGTTCTCTCCTGCGACGAGGATGGATGCCTCGGTGAAACGTGGATCGTTCAGTGGATGCTTCGTTTTCACGCCGTGTTCATCGAAGCGGACATCGTAGAATGCAAACTCGCCGAGACCATCGAAGGTGACGCATTTCATGAAACGAGCCGGGATGATGCGGTCGGTATCGATATCCGCGCCGGGGATGAAAACAGCGCGGCCAGTGACGGTGGGAACAGGTTCGAGTGCCATGGTGATGAAAAGTGAGTGGGTAAAAATTTGAATTAGCCGTCTTCCCGGTTTCTAAGATACCAAGGACGCTCGACGTCATCAGGAAAGGGTGTGGTCTGATAGAAAGCGGAAACAGGAACGGTAAGGTCGATGGACTCGAGATGGACCCGTGAGTCTAGCTGGGTATAGATGCGCCTTTTCCAGTTGTCTCTGCGACGAATGATAAAAATTTCCGGCCAGTCTTGCTCAATATGGACGATTTCCTCGACGCTCGGAATGCGTTTGTAACTCTCAAGCTTATCCCCACGGTCGTAGCGGTAGGTCGATTGAGAGAGGACTTCGATGATCAACTTCGGATAGCGGACGACATGAGTGTCATCATCTGCTGGCTCACAAGTGACGAAAACATCTGGATAGTAGTATCGCTCAAATGTTTCGTCTTTAACCTCCATTTTCACCGCCTCAATGAACGTGCGGCATGGGCCACCACGCAGATGATTTTTCAGGATCGCGTAGGTTTCACCGCAAATTTCATTGTGCTTTAAACTCGCGCCGGACATGGCATAAATCCGACCATCCACGAATTCATGGCGCACCTCCGACTTGAGTTCTCCTTCGAGATACTCAGCGGCGGTGATGGGCAATTTTTTCGCGGAGCTGCTCATAACTTGGACAAACTACGCGACCGCCGCGTGTGGTTCCAGTGTGAAAACTTCGCGAGCATCGGCGATGGAGCCTCGGATAGCAGCAGCGGCGACCATTACCGGTGACATCAAAATCGTGCGACCTGTCGAGGAACCTTGGCGGCCTTTGAAGTTGCGATTGGAAGACGAGGCACAGAGCTGGTCTCCCACGAGCTTGTCTGGATTCATCGCGAGACACATCGAGCAACCCGCACCACGCCATTCGAAGCCCGCTGCGCGGAAAATTTCTGGCAAGCCTTCTTGTTCGCACTGGATGGCCACGATCTGTGAACCGGGGACGACGATGGCTTGCACTCCGGCGGCGACGTGGTGGCCTTGGATGTATTTCGCCACTTCGCGGAAATCGGAAATCCGGCCATTGGTGCAGGAACCGATGAATGCGACGTCGATTTTCACGCCCTTGATCGGTGTGCCTGCATCAAGCTTCATGTATTGCAGCGCTTCCTCGATGGATGCCTTTTCCAGCGGAGTCGCGGCCTTCGCGGGATCGGGAATATTTTCGGAAATGAAGATGCCGTGGTCTGGGGAAATCCCCCATGTCACCGTCGGCTCGATGTCGGCGGCATCGATTTTTACAACATCGTCAAACACCGCATCGGCATCGGAGGCGAAGGACAGCCAGCGTGCGGCAGTCGCGTCGAAGTCGCTCATGTCCACGTAAGGCCGGCCATTTAAATAGGCGACCGTCTTGGCGTCTGGATTGACATAGCCGCAGCGGGCACCGCCTTCGATGGACATATTGCAAACGGTCATCCGTTCTTCCATCGACATCCGGTCGAAGACATTTCCGGCGTATTCATAAGCGTAGCCGATGCCACCTTTGGCCCCGAGCAGGCGGATGATGTGAAGGATGACATCCTTGGCATAGACGCCAGGGTTTAAATCGCCATTGACCTCGATGCGGCGGACTTTCAGCTCTTCCAAGGCGAGAGTCTGCGTGGCCAAGACATCGCGGACTTGCGTCGTTCCGATACCGAAGGCGATGGCGCCGAAGGCTCCGTGAGTCGCCGTGTGCGAGTCGCCGCAAGCGATGGTTGTTCCGGGCTGAGTGATTCCCTGCTCTGGCCCGACGACGTGGACGATGCCTTGTTTGCCAGAGGCGAGGTCGAAGTAAGTGACGCCGAAGTCGTCGCAGTTTTTGCGGATCGCGTCGATCATCTCAGCGGCAAGTGGATCTGCTGGCTGGTCCTGATTGATCGTCGGCACGATGTGGTCGATGGTAGCGAACGTGCGCTGCGGGAATTTCACCTTCAGCCCAAGATCGCGGAGCATCCCGAAGGCTTGTGGCGAAGTGACCTCGTGAATGAGGTGCGTGCCGATGAAGAGTTGTGTGCGACCATCGGCGATGGTGCCGACGGTGTGTGCGTCCCAGACTTTTTGGAAGAGGCTTTTTCCCATGATGATGATTCGTTGGTGATTGACGAGGGGACGGGGAAATTGGACATGAAGATTCAGAATGTCAAAGCCACATCTAAAAAACCCCGATGAGTCATTGATGGGTTCAGCGGGTGGTGGCATCGGTCTCGATCCATGACCAGAGACGGGTGAGGCCCACTTGGACTGCGGCCTTGTCCGCAGCGAGATCCCCACTTGGTGCGTGTTTCCCGAAGAGGTAATACTTGATTTTCGGCTCGGTGCCGGATGGCCGGACGGCGAATGAGCGGCCATCTGCCAGATCGACGAAGAGCATTTTTTCCTTGGGGAGCAGATCGCCTTCTTGGTCGAAGAGATCTTGCTTCGCGAAATCGCGGATGCGAGTGACGGCGGAGCCATCCACCACCGTCGGTGGTTTCTCGGCATAAGAATTAGCGAGGCCTTGGATCTTTGCCGCGCCATCGGCGCCTTCCATGACGAGGGATTTTCCGATTTCTAAATAGTAGCCGAACTCGGTGTAAACATCGTCCATCAGCTCGGGCAGCGTTTTGCTTACCGATTTCGCGTAAGCGGCGACTTCGGCAAACATGACGGCCGCGCCATTGGCATCCTTGTCGCGGACCGCATCGGAGCCGAGGTAGCCGTAGCTTTCCTCGCCGCCAAAGACGAAGAAGCGTGAGTATTCGAGGCGCAAGGCACGGGTCTGGGCTTCGCTGAGTGAGCGGTAATCGCCTTTTTTATCGGCGGGAATCGCTTCCTCGTATTTCCGCAACTTGGCGGCGATGTATTTAAATCCGGTGAGTGTATCGACGATGCCGACGCCGAATCCATCGGCGATGGCGTGCTGGAGCTCGGTGGTGACATAGGTTTTCACCAGCACGGCGCGGTTCCGATTCGCAGGGGTGAGCCAGCCGATCTCGAAGCAAGTTTTCAGGCGATACCAAGCCATCAACGAGCCGATTTGATTTCCGGTAAGTAAGACCATTTTACCCGCAGCATCGCGGACGGCCACGCCCATGCGGTCGGCATCAGGATCGGTGCCGATGACGATTTCCGCGCCAGATTGCTCGGCGAGGTCGATGGCCATTTTTAAAGCCGGGGCATTCTCTGGATTTGGTGATTCCACCGTCGGGAAACGACCATCCTGCACGTCTTGCTCAGGAACCGTGAGCACCTCGAAGCCGAACTCGCGGAGCATCGGCACGTTGATGTGGCCGCCAGTGCCATGGAGATTGGTGAAGACCACTTTCGTCGAAGCTCCTTCTAACAGCGATGGCTTCAGCAGCAATGTCTTGAGCAGGGAAGTGTAACGAGTGTCCATTTCTGCCCCGAGAATGGTGATGATTCCATGCTCGCTGACGGCGTCATAATGCTCGCTCGTGATCGCGCTGACTTCCTTGACGATCCCGTCTGCGTGGGCATCGACGATTTGTGCGCCATCATTGAAGTAGGCTTTGAAGCCGTTATCGTGTGCCGGATTATGGCTTGCGGTGAGGACGACGCCGGCGTCTGCGCGCAGCTCGCGCACGGCGAAGGACAACTGAGGCGTCGAGCGCGGGCCTTCGAAGAGATAGGCATCGCAGCCGAGATCTGCACTCACCTTGGCGCAGAATTCTGCGAAATCTCGGGAGAAATGACGCGTGTCGTGGGCGAAGACGAGGACGGGTTTGCGGCTCGGGCCAGCAAATTTTTTCGCGTAAGCGATGAGACCTCTCACCGCGCGGCTGAGATTATAAAAATTCATGGTGGCGGTGCCGACGCATGGATGCTCGGGGCGACCATTCGGTCCGCCTGCGCCTTGCTCGATCTGGGTCACGACGCGGCCGATCGTGCGCCCCCGCAAGCCACCTGTGCCGAAGGCGAGAGTTTTGAAAAACCGATCATTGAGTTCTTCCCATGCGCCAGTAGTCACTAATTCTTCGATGACCTGAGGCGCGATGGAACTCGTCGTTCCAGCGAGTAGCGCGATGATATTTGTCTGTGCGGATTCGAGGAGGCTGCCACGGGTGACAGCGGCAGCGAGAGATTCGTGGATGGAGTTCATTTCGAGCTGGATGCTAGGAGAAACCCGCACCATGGCAATCCCGGCGGTAGCCAATTTTTTCTCAAGGACGATCAAGCCAGGGAGCAAATGCAGAAACTGGATGGGTTTTACCGCCAAGACGCCAAGTGCGCCAAGAAAATCCTTATCCAAAACCTTTCTCCCCAATTTAACACCTTCTTTGACTTGGCGGACTTGGCGTCTTGGCGGTTCAAATTCATCCGATTTATGCCAGCTTGATGAGGCAGCAATCCCTAGCTTGATCGCCCCAATTTTTTCTCAAGATTCTTGAGCTTGACTTGCCCGGCCCAGGAAGGGAATGACTCGTGGATGAAAAACCTCTTATACGGCTGGCTCATCTTATTCTGTCTCGCCCGGCTCAGTGCCACACCGCTGACTCTCGACGGGGAACTGGATTGGGAAATCACTGAGCCACGCTGCACCTTCAAGCTGGATGGGACGATCAGCAACTACACTCCAGATATTTCCGGGACGATCAAACTCGTCTTATGGGCAACACCGAGACCGTTTCCATCGCCGGGATATATCATTGCAGAATATCGGCTGGGCCAGCTTCCGGGCGGCTCTCAATTCAAGGATTTTAAGGTTAAAACCACTTCCGAGATCCCTAATATCTCAGGTGATTTCTATATGACGATTGCGGTCACGGAGTTCACCACTGCGGGCTGGAAAAACTTGGCAAAATCCGACACGGGGATCCGGCGATTACAAACTGGCAATTTCCCAAGCCAAGCAAACTGGCAATTTCCCACTCTACCGATCACCGAGCCTAGCTCGAACATCGTCTCTGGAAACACGCTTCGCCTCACGGCCTTGGCCACGGAAGATTCGAATGCATTTCCTCTCGACTCACAGGACAAGACCAAGCTCACGGTCTTGAAAGGATCCAAAGTCAGTGTCTCGACTCGCGCAGGGAAAAAGCCTGTGACTTATACTTACCGGAAAAAGCTAACCAAGCTTGGTAATAAGTCGGTCAAGGTCGGGAGTTTAGTCATGAACTACGCAGGAAAAGATCCTCTAGTTACCCAGACGAGCCTGACTCTCTATTTCCATAGTGCGAATTCCGGGACATACAAAAGCATCGAGCTAGGCTCCGCGAAGGAAACCATCTGGGGCAGCTTCACGGTGAAGTGAATGGAATTTTCAAATCTGGAAATCCGGAGTGCCGGAGTCGAGATGCAGTCCGCACTCGAATTTTTCGCCGTTGAAACGAGTGGCTTCGACATCACCGTTTTCGACAGGACGCGTGCTGTGCCAATCGCCCATCGTGACGTAGCCCTTCTCGGCGAGTGGGTGGCGTGGTAGTCCGTTTTGATGGAAATAAAGATCCACCTGCGCGTCCGCCCAGTCGAGAATCGGGTAAGCCTTCACGGTTTTTTTCTGTTGCTCGACGAAGGCGCGGTCCACCCGAGTTTTCGATTGCGAGCGACGCAGGCCGCTGAGCCATACGTCGGCTCCAGTTTCGCGGAGCGCGCGGTTCATCGGCTCGATCTTGGTGATGAGGCCGTATCGCTCGGCTCCGTCTTGACCATCTTCCCAGAGATTTCCCCACAGCGACTGCATCCGCGCAGCGGAAATGGCGGGCTGATAGATCCTTAAATCCAGATCCAGCTTCGAGGTGAGTTCCTCAGCATATTGATAGGTTTCTGGAAATAAGAAACCTGTGTCGATGAATACCACGGGGATCTTCGGCGCGTATTCATGGATGAGACGCAGCATCACGGCAGCTTGCAGGCCGAAGCTGGTCGAGGCGACGAGCCGATTTCCTAACAAATCATAGAGTAACCTGAGTCTCTCTCCTGCCCGCAATGGCGCAAGTGCTGCCGAGAGTTCCGCGGGATCAATATCTGCGGAAACCACGGCGGGTAGTTCAAATTTAAGTGCTTCCATGATGGGAGAGAGATTTTATAACTGGCGATCCTAACAGATCTTCAAGATCACACTGAGGCCGTCTTGTCAGACCGCTGCGAGCGCCTCGGGTTTGATATTTTGATGGAAGTCGGGGCCTTGGATCGTCGCCACCACATATCCTTGGCGGATGCAAAAATCACCGAAGCGTTCCGCGTCGTTTCGCTCCTTTGCATAGTGTGTGAAAATGGGAGCAAGCAGCGGTTTAATCTTCTCCGCAGAGACATTTTCCCGATATAGCTTTGACAAACGCTGACCCGCGAAACCACCACCGAGATAGACATTATAGGACGATGGGCCACGACCCACGAAGCCGATCTCAGAAATAAATGGCCGCGCACAACCATTGGGGCAGCCTGTCATCCGGATAGTGATCGCATCATGGCGAAGTCCATTTTCCTCCAGCGATTCCTCGAGTTCTGTGAGAAGATCCGGTAAATAACGTTCCGCTTCTGCCAGAGAAAGACCACAAGTCGGCAGGGCGACGCAGGCCAGAGAATTCAGGCGTAGCGCACTTTTCAAGTGGCTGTCCTTAATGCCATATTGCTCTAACAACGCCTCGATTTCCGGACGCTTCGCCGGCGAAATATTCGCGATGATGAGGTTCTGATTGGCAGTGAGCCGGAAGTCTCCGTCATGGATCTTGGCGATTTCGCGAAGCCCGGTTCGCATCGGATAGCTCGGTGTATCAAGCACCCGCCCGCCAGCGATGAACAGCGTGAGGTGAGCATTCCCGTTAGAATCCTCCACCCAACCGTAGCGATCGCCATTGTCTTCAAAAGTAAATGGGCGGACTGGGCCAAGATCATAGCCGAGGTATTCATTCAATTTCGCCAAGATCCAGTCTGGGCCTTTGTCATCCACGGTATACTTGAAACGCGAATGTTTGCGGTCAGTCCGGTCGCCGAAGTCGCGCTGCACGAGCACGACTTTTTCTGCGACATCGACGACTTGTTCCGGCGTGCAGAAGCCAATCACATCGGCGATGCGCGGATACGTCGCCTCATTTCCATGCGTCGATCCCATACCGCCACCGACGGCGACATTATAGCCGACGAGTTCATCCTTCTCGACGACTGCGATGAAGGAAAGGCAGTTGGCATAGATATCGACATCGTTCGATGGCGGCACCGCCACCGTGATTTTAAATTTCCGTGGCAGGTAAGTTTTGCCATAGATCGGCTCGATATCTTCTTCGCTCGATTCGACTTTTTCACCGTCTAACCATATCTCATGATACGCCCGAGTTTGAGGAGTGAGATGAGTGGAAATATCTTGCGCGACTTTGAGTGCTTGGGCGTGAATCTTCGAGAGATATGGATTGGGATTGCACATCACATTCCGGTTCACATCACCGCAGGCGGCGATGGTATCCATGGCCGCTTGATTGATCTCCGCGATGGTTCGCTTGAGATTGGTCTTAATAATTCCATGAAATTGGAAAGCTTGGCGCGTGGTCAGCTTGATCGTGCCATTCGCAAATTGTGTCGCGAGACGATCCGTGTCTAGCCACTGCTGGGAAGTTGCGACACCGCCTGGCACGCGGATGCGGATCATGAATGAAAATGCTTTTTCCAGCTTATGCTTGCGGCGATTGGCGCGGATATCGCGATCATCTTGCTGATAGGTGCCGTGGAATTTCAGCAACTGCTGATCGTCCTCGCACATTGAGCCTGTGGATAAATCGGCGAGACCTTCTGCAATCGTGCCACGCAAGTAATTGCTATCGATCTTGATGTATTCGTTCGCGGAGAGTTTTTTTTCACTCATGATGTTAGAATATTAGAAATTAGTAAACGTCGCGTTGATAGCGTTTGGTTTTCTTGAGGTCTTCGACGTAGGCCTCCGCAGCTTCTCGGGAAATGGCAGCCTGGTTTTCCACGATGGAAATGAGCGCTTCATGGACATCGTGAGCCATCCGGTTGGCGTCTCCACAGACATAGAAATACGCACCTTCTTGCAGCCATTGATATAACTCCTTGGCATGTTCGATCATGCGATCTTGGACATACACTTTTTCAGGTTGATCCCGGGAAAAGGCGACATCGAGACGAGTGAGTGTTCCGTTCTTGAGATGATCTTGCCATTCAAGCTGATAGAGAAAGTCGTAGGTGTAATGTTGATCACCGAAGAACAGCCAATTTTTTCCGGTGCTTTCTAAGGCAGCACGATGCTCGACAAAGGCCCGGAATGGCGCGACGCCCGTGCCCGGCCCGACCATGATGACTGGCGTGGAACCATCCGCAGGTAAGCGGAAATTTTTGTTCGGCTGGATGAACATTGGCACGTTGTCACCTGCTTTCACGACATCTGCGAGATAAGTGGAGCAGACGCCTTTTCGCTGGCGACCGTGTGTTTCATAACGGACTGCAGCGACGGTGAGATGAACTTCATCGGGGTGAGCCAGCGGGCTGGAGGCGATGGAATATAAGCGAGGTGGCAGCTTGCGGAAAATGCCCGCTAGTGCCGCCGCGGAAATTCCGGCAGGAACGAAATCCGTGATGGCGTCCACGATTTCGCGCCCATGATTGTATTGTTTCAACTGCTCCTTCGACTCCTCAGACAGAAGTTTTTGCAAATCGGCGGAACCACTTGCATCGGCAAGTTTCGTGAGAACCGCGCGGGAAAGAGCCGTGATGTCGTAGTCTTCACGCAGCGCATCAGCGAGTAGTTTGGGACCGACATTTTTGACTTCGATCTCCTCATTTCCGGTGAGTTTGGCGGCCTGAATGATCGCTTTGACCACATCTGGCGCGTTCACAGGAAGCACCGCAAGCGCATCTCCCGGTTCGTAAGAAAGGCCAGAGCCCGCGAGTGAGAACTCCAGATGAAGCGTCTCCTTCGACGATCCTTCGCCATTGAGAACCAGTGTTTCGGTCGTTTCGGCAGGGAATGGATTTTTCTTTCCGTACTCGGTCGTCAGCGCGGCCACTGGAGCGGCGAAAATGACCGGCGCAACCGATTCTGGAGCGAGTGCGGAGAGTGACCGATCTAACCAAGCCACGAAAAACTCCTCGTAATCGAGATCGCAATCTTGGCGAGTGATCACCCGCGTGCCGCCGAGAGCTTCGAGACGGGCGTCCATGTCTTTACCCGTTTGGCAGAATTTTTCGTAAGAAGTATCGCCAAGCGAGCAGACGGAAAACTTCACGGTCTTCAGAGAAATCTCAGCGCTCATGAATTCCTTATAAAACGAAGTCGCCGTTTCCGGAGGTTCGCCATCGCCCCAGGTGGAAACGACCACGAGCAGATTTGAAAGTTTCGCCAAGTCTCCCGGAGCGATGTCCGACATATTTTTCATCACCGCTTGGAAGCCGCGTTTTTTCGCAGCCTTTACGGCGCGATCCGCAAGAACCTCAGAATTTCCAGACTCGGTTCCATAAAGCACGGTCAACTTTCCAAGGGAAACTGCCGCAGTCGGCGCCGCAGAAATCATCGATCCAGAGGCCGCGAGGTATCCACTGAGCCAGCCGCGCTGGACCGGATCAAGGCCATGAATGAGCGAATCCAACGCTTGGCGTTGGTCGGAGGTGAATGGGGCGTGCTCGGGAAGCATAATCCTTAGTTAATTACCTTGTTTTGTGAGGTTTCGCTGGAAGTTGGATGCAAGTCACCCTTGGCGCAACTATTTTTTCGGCGAGTAAAGAACTTTTTGGCGCTGGAGTGCTGCCTCTTGCTGTCCTTAATTCCGAAAGTTTTCGAGATCCATGACTCGACGGAAATCCGCCTCAACGCTTTGACTTTTTCTTAGCAGCAGGCTTTGGGCTTACGGCTTCATTAGGATTGGCTTTTGGAACAATGGCTTTGGTATTGGCGAGATGGTCGGTGATCATCGCATCGAGGAGTTGAACTTTTCCGGGATTTTTAGATGCCAAATCTTTTGTTTCTCCGATGTCCTCCTCAAGGTGATAAAGCTGGTGTGTGTGCGAACCCGCTAGATCACTATGATAGATTCGGATGAGTTTCCAACCATTTGAAATCACTGCGGTACAAGGAGGAAGGCGATCAGGATCTCCGGGATAAAACACGGAGTCATGAGGGAAATGAATAAATATTGCTTCCCGACTGAGAGACCTGCCAGCCAGGACTTTGGAAAGACTAACACCGTCAAAAATTTGATCAGGCTCAGGTTTAAGTTCTAAAAGCTCGAGAACGGTTGGATAAAAATCCATCGCTTGAATCACCGCATCACTGCGGCTGCGAGGTTTTGTTAAATTCGGCCAACTCACGATACAAGGAACCATCAAACCTCCTTCATAAACCGTCCTCGCACCTCCACGGTGGGGCGAATTGCTCGTCGGTGGAATCTCAGCGATCATCTCGTCCGCCGTAGGATTTTCTATAGGGGAAGCTTGTCCCCCGTGAGTTGAGTAAAATACGATTCCTGTCAGATCGGCGATTCCAAGGCGATCGAGAGCGTCGAGCAGCTTGCCGATATTTGTATCCATGGTTTCTACCATCGCCGCGTAAGTTGGATTTCGCTGGGAGTTCGCAGGATTGGCTAAAATTTGATACTTTCTCATGATTTCGGGTTTGGCACTGTAGGGCGCACCCATCGAAAATGGGCAATAGTTGAGAAAAAAGGGTTCATCCTTATGAATCTCCATCCACTTCACCGCCTCGTCCGTGACGCGATCATCGATATGTTCGGCAGGAGTATTTTCTAAAAATCCATCGAGATTCCAGGGCGCGAAGTAGCTTTTCTCTCCGGGTTCGGCCCGGAATGTGTTTGGAACAACGACATCGAAACCATGATGCAATGCCGTGTATGGCTCTGAGCCAAGATGCCATTTCCCGAAATGAGCGGTTTTGTATCCTGCGGCTTTCAGGGTCTTTGCGAGGGTAACATATTGGGTGTCCAGTCGAGAGACACTTGTGGCAAGTAACAGCTTTTGAGTGACAGGAGCCTCTTTTTGGAAGGAGGGTTCCAAAAAGACCTCCTCAAAACTACAGGTGTCCGCAGTGATCCCGAGACGACTTGAGCTTAACCCGGTGAGTATGCTTGCTCGGGTAGGACAATCGACAACGCCGCTTGCGTAAGCTCGTGAGAATAGCATTCCTCGCTTGGCCAAGCGCTCAAGATTGGGCGTCTGATGAAATTGGGTTGCCCCGTATAGCGTCGTATCACTCCAGCCAAGGCCATCAATGAGTATAAATACAAGATTGGTTTTGTCCGCAGCATGACTCACTCCGATCATCATCAAGGCGAAAAATGCCTGGAACGTGAAATAAACATGAGAAAAATTAAGCTTCATTCGACTCAGTTTTGCTAACTTTGATAAAAAGTAAAACATGCTTTTTTCTGGGATTTTGTGCTCAGTAAAAATGTCGCCCGCCATTCTCACGATTGATGATGACGGTGAGTATATTCTTGTGAGAAGAGGACGATTTTCCAATCGTCAGTTTTGCTGCCGCGCTTCATATTTTGAGAAAACGTTGGGGCTTGATTAACCCGTTGGAGCAATCCGTTGAGCGACAGCATCATTTCCACAAATATTCATGCGCGGCAGTATAGTTCGGATTGGTTTCAGTTGGTGAGAAACGACAATATCCATTCACTCTTCCAGCCAACGGCCTAGTGATTCCTCTAACTCTTCACTCCGCTTGACGTGAAAGGATTCTCCAGCCGCCACCGTGATCCGGCGGCCTGCGCTGTTTTGAAAATGCAGTAAAACGGGCGTCGGCCCGGGATGGCTCGTCAGTGCGAGTTTGATTTCTAACAAATCACGGTCGCTGTGGCGATTCGTCCACAGTGTGAGTTCCAGCGGACCTTTTCCATTCGAGCTACCACGCTTCGGCTTCAACTCAGAAAGTTCGTAGCCGGTGATGCTTCTTCCTCCCTTTCGCTCATCGACTTTGACGTTACATTTAAGCCGGATAATTCTTCCCTGTTCTAGCAAGCCAGCATCGCGGGCTGGTAGAAAGATTTCATCCCAGAGCATGATTTCCGAGCTGCCGGTGAAATCTTCCAGCATTAGCACGCAATAAGGTTTCCCGGACTTGGTAGTTTTGGCTTCTGCCGATTTAACCATCCCTGCGAAAGGAAAACGTTCTCGAGGATTGGATAAATCCAGATCATCCATGAGACCGAGGCGGCGATATTTATTTGAGTCAATCACACTGCGGAATTTATCGAGTGGATGGCCAGTGACGTAAAATCCCAGCAGTTCCTTTTCGTGGGCGAGACGCTCGTCTTTGCTCCATTCCTCGACGGCAGGCTCAGAACGCTTGGACTTATTTTTTGCCGCAGGCGCAGCGAAATCCATCGAATCGAACATCGAAACCTGTCCCGAAGCACGATCCCGTTGAGCGGAAGAAGCGGATGCCACGACTTGCTCTAACCGATTGAACATTCCAGAACGAGTTTCTTCCGTCCAATCCAGCGCACCCGCCTTTGCGAGATTTTCTAAAATCCGTTTGTTGACGACTTTCGAATCGAGCCGCGAAGCGAAGTCATCGAGCGAGGTGAATTCTCCACTTCGCCCGCGCTCTTCCACCGCGATCGCCATCGCGCCTTCACCGCAGTTCTTGATCGCCGCGAGTCCGTAGCGAATTCCTTTCGATCCGTTCGACGTGATTTCTGGAGAAAAACGGAGTTGCGAGGCATTCAGATTCGGCGGGAGAATTTCCAATCCCATACGATGACACTCGGAAACGAAAACGCCAATTTTGTCGGTGTTATGAATTTCGTTAGAAAGCAGGGCTGCCATGAACTCGACCGAATGATTCGCCTTTAGATAGGCCGTCCAATAAGAGATATGGCCGTAGCACGCTGAGTGAGATTTATTAAATCCATAACCCGCGAACATCGCGATTTTATCGAAAATCTGATCCGCCAGTTTCTTGCTGATGTTGTTGGTTTTCTCGGCACCTTCGACGAATTTCGCCCGCTGCTTTTCCATCTCGACGGGGTCTTTCTTACCCATCGCACGGCGCAGAAGATCGGCACCACCGAGGGTATATCCGGCGAGAACTTTCGCGGCGTTTTGCACCTGCTCCTGATAGATCATGACCCCGAAGGTATCACCGCAGACTTGCTCTAACAATGGATGCTCATACATCGCTCGGGAACGGCCTTTTTTCACATCGAGCATTTGATCGATAAACTGCATGGCTCCGGGGCGATAGACCGCAAGAAGGTCGATGATGTCGTCGATTTTCTCGATGGCATACTTCCGGCAAGTCTCGACCATGCCACCCGATTCTAGCTGGAACACGCCCATCGTCTCACCCCGATTGAGAAGCTCGAAGGTCCGCCAGTCATCCAACGGCACGGTCTCAATCGCGAAGTCCGGGGTGTGCTTACGAATGTGCTGAACGGCTTCTTGGATGACAGTTAGGTTTTTCAGCCCGAGGAAATCCATTTTTAGAAGTCCGACATCCGTGATCGCCTTCATGTCGTATTGCGTGACGACTTCACCTTCATTTCCACGCGTGAGAGGGACGTGCTCGTCGAGTGGACGGTCGCCAATCACGACGCCAGCCGCGTGAACGCCGACGTTTCTGGCGAGACCTTCCAGCTTGGTGGCATAGCTCCAGAGCTGCTGATAGGTGGTGCTGCTCTCGATGAGTTCCTTCAGCTCGGGCTTGGATTCATACTCGGCCTTGAGCTTGATGTCGGGCTTGGCCTCGATCATTTTCGCGATGCGATCTCCCTCGCCATAGGAAATCCCCATCACCCGGCAGACATCGCGCAGCACGCTTTTCGCGCCGAGTTTACCGTAAGTAATGATATGGGAAACACTGCGCTCACCGTATTTTTTCCTGACATAGTCGATCACCTCGACACGGCGGCTTTGGCAGAAATCAATATCAACGTCGGGCGGGCTGACGCGTTCTGGATTTAGAAATCGCTCGAATAATAAGCCGAATCGCAGCGGGCAAATATCGGTGATTCCCATCGCATACGAAGCGAGCGAACCCGCCGCTGAGCCACGGCCCGGCCCGACGGGAATGTCATGATCGCGTGCCCATTGGATGAAATCTGCAGTGATTAGGAAATAGGAAGCGAAGCCGAGCTGATTGATCGTATCGACTTCGTATTTTAACCGATCTGCGACTTCTGGCTCCTTCGCCCGCTCCATGCCGTAGCGTTTGATGAGACCTTCTTGGCAAATTCTCATCATGTATTCTTCGCGCGGGCTACCGTCTGGCGTGCCGAACTGTGGGTATTTTTCCGAGCTGGTGGGATCGAGCTTGAGCGTGACATTGCAGCGCTCCGCGATTTCTAGCGTCGTATCGCAAGCACCGGGAACATCGGCGAAAAGCTCACGCATTTGCTCCGCAGTTTTAAAATAAACCTCCGGCGAGTAGTGCATCCGGTTTTCATCAATGACGAGGTTCCCCGTGCCGATGCAGATCATCACGTCATGCGCCTCGTGGTCATACTTATTGAGAAAATGGACATCATTTGCCGCCACGACTTTGAGGTCGAGTTCCTGCGCGAATTGAATGAGTGACGGCGTGACCAGCCGCTGGGGTTCGAGTCCATGATTGTGAAGCTCGACGTAGGTATTTTCCTTGCCGTAAATCTCGACGATTTCCACCAGAGTCTCGCGAGCTTTCTGCATATCTCCTGCGCGGAGCCATTCATTGACTGGCCCGGAGATGCAGCCGGTGAGGCAGATGATGCCTTTGGAGAATTCCCTCAGAGTTTCACGATCCACGCGAGGTTTCCCATAGTAGAGACCTTCCAGATTCCCCTTGGAAATGAGTTTGCTGAGATTATTCCAGCCTTCATTCGTCTCGGCGAGCAAGGTCATGTGAGTGGCGCGCTTCCGGCCAGCGACCTCCTTCTTGTCCTCCATCTTGCCCGGAGCGAGATAGATTTCACAGCCGAGAATCGGCTTCACGCCCGCCTTATGGCAGTCTTGGTAAAATTTAATCGCGCCGTAGAGATTTCCATGATCAGTCATGGCCACGGCAGGCATCCCGAATTCTGCAGCTTTTTTCGCAAGATCCTTGGTGCGGATCATCCCATCAAGCAGGGAAAATTCAGTATGCAGGTGAAGGTGGACAAAGGAATTTGACATCGGCGGCGCGACTCTAGCCAGACGGCAGCGGAGGGCAAGCGGAGGGTGAGAGAATACGCGGCGGCAGATTGAAATCACTTCTTTACCACCGAGATCAGCTCGGTGCGTTTGCTGCTGTCGGCACCAATGATAAGCACATTACCGAAACCGGAAGCATCGTATTTGAGTCCTTCGACCCCAGGATCCATCGGAGTAAAAAACGCGGATGTTTAAAAAGAGCTTGCCATCAGATTTCAAAAATCCAGTTTACCTATGTCCATTTCAATGGACGAGGATTTCAGACTCCTTGCTTACAGCGGTTGGTATCGACCGCAACGATGCCGCCAAACCAGCCGAAAGGCCGGGGAGGCGGTGGCGCATGTCCAAGCCACCTCCTCGGAGATGGCTAAAGGCCATCGCAGTCGTCTGTAA
>JANORE010000070.1:0-3546 GCA_031415155.1 Akkermansiaceae bacterium
CAATCCGGGCGGGATTGTGCATCTTGTTTATAATTACGTTCCTTCATTAAAAATTTTACAACCTAATGACGATGATAGTCGCACGGCGGGCTTCGAGGAAAGGTTGCTAGCACTTGCCCCTGAGAAATCTGAAGGAGCGAATATCACCACCGAGGTGGAAGTTACAGAAAGCTGGGAAACCGCCGAGGCGATTTGCGCAGCGGCGGAACGGTTCGGCGCGGACATCATCTGCGTCGGCAGCCACACCCGTCCCGGCTTTACGGCGAAGGTGCTCGGCTCTGTTGCGCTGGCTGTGCTGCAACTCAGTCGCCGGCCTGTCTTGGTCGTATGGCCTCCCACGGAATGAGTTTTCCCTCACTCCACTCTTCTCCCGGCTTTTGATCAGTGTTTCAGAAGTCTCACGCCAAAAGCAGATTCCCTAACGATCTGTGAAAACCATGCAAGCCACCGTGTTTCACGGCATCAATGACATCCGCGTTGAATCCGTGCTAAAGCCATCCGCAGGACCGGGCGAGGCGTTGTTGCGAATCACTGCGACCACGATCTGTGGAACAGACCTGCACATCGTGCGTGGCGAGTATCCGGTGAAACCGGGGCTGATCATCGGCCATGAGCCGGTGGGAGTCATCGAAGAACTCGGCGTGGGTGTCACTGGCTACAACATCGGCGACCGGGTGCTTGTGGGAGCCATCACGCCCTGCGGGCAATGCCGTGCGTGTCTTTCCGGCCAGCACTCACAATGCGGTCACGGTCACGGTTGTCAGGCGATGGGTGGCTGGCGTTTTGGCAATACGATCAATGGTGCCCAGGCGGAGTATTTGCTGGTTCCTTTCGCGCAGGCGAATTTGGCAAAAATCCCGGACGAGGTCACTGATGAGCAAGTGGTGTTGCTGACGGACATCGCCTCCACCGGATTCGGCGGCGCTGAGAGCGGCGGCATCAAGATCGGGGACACGGTGGTCGTCTTTGCCCAAGGCCCCATCGGGCTGTGCGCTACCGTGGGCGCGAAGCTGATGGGAGCGACGCTGATCATCGGCGTGGATGGCGATGAGCACCGGCTGGAAATGGCGCGTAAAATGGGTGCGGATGTCACGCTGAACTACCGCGAGTGCAACGTCGTGGAGGAGGTATTGAAGTTGACCGGCGGTGGTGTGGATGTGGCGATCGAAGCTCTCGGCACGCAGGAAACATTTGAAGCCTGCCTGCGCTGTCTCCGTCCGGGTGGCACGCTGTCCAGCCTCGGCGTTTATTCGGGAAAGCTCCAGATTCCCTATGAAGTCTTTGCCGCAGGGCTGGGGGATTATCGAATCGTCACCACGCTTTGTCCCGGCGGGAAGGAGCGCATGAGGCGATTGATCAACGTCGTCCAGTCGGGGCGTTTCGATCCCACGATGCTCGTGACACATCGGTTTTCACTTACAGATATCAAGCAAGGTTACGAGGTTTTCGGAAATCGGACGGACAGAGTGCTGAAGGTGCTGATTACGCCGTGATTCTCTACCTTTCAATTCAGTATCAAGAGACATCAACATGAACACACCTTCAACATCACCTTTTATCAAATGGTTCGCCGACATCACCATCGACGACGTGCCGCTGGTCGGTGGAAAGAATGCCTCGCTCGGCGAAATGGTGCGCGAACTCACCACCAAGGGCGTGATGGTGCCTGATGGGTTCGCGATCACGGCGGATGCTTACCGGCATTTCATCCGCGAAGCTGGCATCGACGAGAGCATCCGCGCCACGCTCGCGGATCTCGACACGCACGACATGGCGAATCTCAGCGCACGCGGGCAGTCGGTGCGTCAGGCGATTCTCAATGCCACGCTGCCAGCCGATTTGCAGGAGTTGATCACTACGGCGTATCGCGAATTGCAAGGCAGCAGCACAGTTCCATTGGATGTCGCGGTTCGTTCCTCTGCCACCGCTGAAGACCTACCCGATGCGAGCTTTGCCGGGCAGCAGGAGACTTATCTGAATGTCCACGGCACTGCGGTTTTGCTGGAGACCTGCAAGCGCTGCTTTGCCTCGCTCTTCACCGACCGCGCCATCAGCTACCGCGTAGACAAGGGCTTCGATCATTTCAAAGTCGCGCTCAGCATCGGTGTGCAGCGCATGGTGCGCTCTGATCTCGCCTGCTCCGGCGTCATGTTCACCATCGATACCGAAACGGGTTTCCGCGATGCCGTGATGATCAGCGCCGCTTATGGCCTTGGCGAAAATGTGGTGCAAGGCTCCGTCACGCCGGATGAATTTCTGGTTTTCAAACCCACGCTGAAGACCGGTCACCGGCCCTTGCTGCAAAAGACCGTGGGCAGCAAGGAATTCAAACTCGTGTATGACTCGGGGGGCGGAAAGATGGTGAAAAACGTTCCGGTGTCGCCCGGCGAGCGTGCGAAATTTGCGCTGACCGAGGATGAGGTGCTCGAACTCGCGCGCGCGGCCTGCATCGTGGAAGACCATTACTCCGCCAAACGCGGCCTGCACGCGCCGATGGATCTGGAGTGGGCCAAGGATGGAATCACCGACGAGCTGTTCATCGTGCAGGCGCGGCCCGAGACGGTGCAGTCGCGCAAGGATCTCGACGTGCTTGAGTCCTATGTTTTGAGCGAGCGCAGCACCGTGCTGACCAGCGGGCGCAGCGTCGGTGCAAAGATCGCCACGGGACGCGTGCGTGTGATCAAGAGCGCCGAGTTTATCGGCCAGTTTCAGCAAGGCGAAGTGCTCGTCACCGACAAGACTGATCCCGACTGGCAGCCCATCATGAAGAAAGCGGCTGGCATCATCACCAATCGCGGTGGACGCACCTGTCACGCCGCCATCGTCAGCCGCGAACTCGGCGTGCCAGCCATCGTCGGTACTGAGCACGGCACGGAAGCGTTGAAGGACGGGCAGATCGTCACCGTGAGCTGCGCGGAAGGCGACACCGGCTTTGTCTATGAAGGGGAGTTGCCCTTTGAAGTGCAGCGCACCGATTTGAAGTCCCTCGCCCAACCGCGCACGAAAGTGATGATGAACCTCGCCAATCCCGAGGAAGCCTTTGCTCTCTCCTTCATCCCGAATGACGGCGTGGGCCTCGCGCGGATGGAGTTCATCATCAGCACCTACATCAAGATTCACCCGCTCGCGTTGATCGACTTCGCGCAGCTCGCGGACCCACAGGCCAAGGCGGAGATCGAGAAGCTCACGGCGGGTTACGCCGACAAGCCGCAATTTTTCGTGGATAAACTCGCGCAAGGCGTCGCGATGATTGCCGCCGCGTTTTACCCGAAGGATATGATCCTCCGGCTCAGCGACTTCAAAACAAACGAGTATGCCAACCTCATCGGCGGCAAAGCCTATGAGCCTGCGGAGGAGAATCCGATGCTCGGCTTCCGTGGTGCGAGCCGCTACTACCACCCGCGTTATCAGGCCGGCTTCGCACTGGAGTGCCGTGCCGTGAAAAAAGTCCGCGACGAGATGGGCCTCACGAATCTCAAACTGATGATACCCTTCTGCCGCACCATCGAGGAAGGCCGCAAGGTGCAGACCGAGATGGAGAAGCAC
>JANORE010000071.1:0-3478 GCA_031415155.1 Akkermansiaceae bacterium
GGCTCCCGCGCGGTGGTCATCAGTTCGCTTGCTGGACGGCGGAGAGTGAGAGCCAAGAGGACGCGCTCGCCGAGTTTGCGAAGTGTGCCTGGCGCATCGGAGGTGGAGCGGAAGTAGTCACCGGGATTTTCGATACGGTAGAGAATCGGCACGGAAATCGAGAGAAAATCATCGCCACTTCCGACGAGTGAACGTTCCTCCGCTTCATAGTGTGCGCGTTCCCAGAGGATCGGCTTGCCTGGATCTGTGCGGAATCCAAGCACCGCTTCGTGGACGATCTGAGTATTCACCACGCGAATGCCGCCAAGGGGAAATGGCGCACTGAGATGCAGACCTGGCCCCAGAATTTTGGTTTCCCAGACTCCGCAGAAGTTCCGAACTCCTTGGTGATCTGGTGGGATGTCACGCAAGCTTGAGCCGAGCCAGGTGATGGCGAGCGCGGTGCACGCGAGAGCGAGCAGAGATTTTTTCACGACCGGCCACATCCACATTTCTGCGAGACGGATCGAGAAGTCATCGTCGATGGGTTTCAGCGGAAGACATGCCTTCCAGTCTGGACCGAGGTAACGGAAGAAAAAGAAAGCACCGGGCACCGGCAAGGTGGCCCAATGACGTTGCGGCGTGTAAAGGCGAGAGACTAATTTCAGTAAGGTGTCTGCCGTGAAAATCACGATCAAGGCACTTGCCGCCCATGCGAGGATGACGGTGACCGGAAACGCCAGAAAGCGATCTGCGAATAAGATGCCGCCCGCTAAAAAATGAAGAACTACGGCGATGACGGAGAGCCGAGAAGCGAGGGATTTTCCGTTTTCTAATCCTGATAGAATTCCGAAAAATGCGAGGACGATGCCGAAGAGGATCGGCGTGACGGCGTAAGGAATCGCCACGTCAGCCAGCAGCGGCGGCAGACGAGAACCCCAACCGATCCACCCGCCCAGAGCACCAAGTGCCATGGGGATGGCCAGGGTGAGACCGCGTGAAGTGAGTGCCGCGAGAAGCGCGAGAATGCCCGAAATGGGGAGGAGCCAAAAATTTCCTGATAGAATGGAAAACGAAGCAAAGCCTATGGCTTCGAGCCAGAGAAATATTCCACAAATACGTGAGCTTGAGTGCGGCATTCTTCGAGGTGTGATGACGATGAAAACCGGCCAAGCCTAAGTGGCCTGACCGGTTTAAATGATTCGCTAAATTTGATCAGAATTTACTGAATGATGGACTTCGGCTTGATGATCAAGACTTGGCCATCTTCTGCGTAGGCAGCTCTGAATGCAGCAGCAGTCAAGACTCCGCCAGTGCCATTCGGTGCATTGACGCGACCAGTGGTAAGACCGCCGGAGGTCCGGTTGTGAGCTTGGATGTTGACCATGAAAGTGCCTGGGCCGAAGATTGCTTCAGAGTTGAGCACTCCAGATGATTCCCACAGACCAGCGGTGTAGAGGCTGGCAGGATTGCCATCCCGTGCGCTGATGGCTGGGTAGTTGAAAGTGCTTTCTAACTTGGCAGCATAGCCATTTGCACGGTCAAGTGACCAGAGCCCGCCGTTACGGAGGTATCTTGCAAATACGGCATCGGCTGGGCCGTTACGGTCTTCGCAGCAGAGGATGAAACTGCCGGAAACTGCGATGTTGTCGATGCTCACCGGGAAGTCCACGCCGTTTGCAATGACACCACCTGTGTAAGTTCCGAGGCTGCCAGTAGCGCCTGCACCAAGAAGCTGGCCATCGACACCATTGTAAGTTCCGCCAGGAGTCACGATCGTGTCTGCATTGTAGACGACGGTCATGGAAGCCGGGCCGACTGGGTTGGCAGGAGTCAGATTGATCTCATACAAACGGCCAAGCAAGTTCGGGCCTGAGCCACCGGTCGTCGCGGCGAATAGTGAGCGAGTCGGAGCTGCTGGATCGAACTCGACATCTTCCACGCGGACGAATCCGAAGCCACCGAGATCGTCAGCAGCTTCTGCGAGTTGATCTGCGGTGAGATTCGCAGCATTTGGAATTTCCTTCCACTCCATCGGGATCGTGCCACTGGTGAAAGTGCCTTCGTTTTTCTGAGTTCCTGTGGAGCAGAGGACGTAGTTTTTACCACCGGTAAGGCCGTTTTTATCGAGGGCGCTCGCCGAGCGACGTTGCTTGGTGCCCACATACATGTAGAGGAAAGAAGGTGCACCACCGTCTTCGGAGGAAATGATCGCAGTAATATTATCGCGGCGAGGTTGAACGAGTGTTGTCTCCCGAGCGATGCGGCCAAGATCTGGCAAGGTGTGCATCGCGCCGTCCACGACGACGACGGATTGCGAACCCGCAGCATCATAGTTGCCTGAGCCGGACTCTTCATTTGCAAAGAATAATGGACGATCCATGCCTTGGGCAGGACCCGCGAAAGCACCTGCGCAGAAGCGGGTGAATGCGGTGGCGTCGCCTGCTTGTGGTGGGCGATTCGCCTGCAAGGTATTTTCCAAATACAGATCCTTGTGAGCAGGAGCTGCACTGATCACTCCGCCAGTGGCATCGAGGACGTAACGGGAAACAAAGGCACCCTTGAAAGCAGTCTGACCTACGACAGGCGTCGTATTTGTTCCGCTGTTTGTTTCGTGGGCGACGAAGAGCACGTTTTGACCCGTCACGCGGTCTTTGTAGAGGCCCATGGCATCCGGGATACCAGCAAGAGCGAATTGCGCCGTGCTAGCTCCACCCGTGAGTGGGACCATGTCACCGACGGTGACGATAGGCGCGAAATCGAAGTTAGAGTTTGGCCTTGCCAAGAGATAGCTTGGCTCGGAAGTGAGGAATCCTTGGGCAAACAAGGGTGATGCAAGCGCGAGGCCCGCCAGTGTCGTTAACGATGTAATTTTCATTTTTTATGTAGGAATAGTCTAAGGATGAGAATGTGGATTAAGCGCGGCGACGGCGAAGAAGCGGCACGAAAGAAAGAAGGCCGAGCAACGCAGCGGATGGCTCTGGAATGCTGGTAAGACTTGAGATACCAGCTCCCCCGAAAGTCCCGACGGAAGTCGCTGCGCCAGTGTTAGGATTAATGCTGAAAAGGCTGGAAGTCAGTCCGTCTGTGGAAAGTGAGGCGAAGAGATTACCGTCCTCATCCACAGTCAGCCCGCCGAAGCCTGTCACGTCGAATCCTAGGCCGCCAATCAAGCTGAGTTCGCTGCCCGTGGGAAACAGCGGATCAATGCTGGTATAGAGAGAATTCGTATTGCTATCGAGCGCGTAAGCCGTGCTGAAAGCTGGATCGATGCCGAGACCGAAAATGGAAGGGGAGCCGCCACCCGCGTAGGTGAAATTCGAGTTCGTCTGCGCAGCACCACCAACGGTCAGCGAGAAATTTTCGGCATTATCACCTGCATACACGAAGTCCCCGCTGAACGGATCATAGGCAAAACCTGCACTAAATCCAGTAGGGGCGAAGGTCGTAGTGATTTGAGTCGCGACGCCAGCGAAACTGATTTGGTAAAAATTAGCAC
>JANORE010000072.1:0-10294 GCA_031415155.1 Akkermansiaceae bacterium
CCACTCGATCTGATCGCGCGGGCTGCTTACTTGAACTATCGCCGCCGTGTGGAGCAGGGTCTGCCCGGAGATTCCCATGGCGACTGGGTAGAGGCAGAAGACCAATTTTCCGATTTGAGCTAATCTGACGATGATTTCACCTCTTCCGGCTTGGACAGACGGGAAAACACCGCCAGAGTCCGCCGCGTGAACATTTGCTCATCTCTCGGCATCGGCTTGGCTGGCTTCGGAACTGTTGGTTCCGGAGTCTGGAATACTCTGAAACGCAACGGTGAACTCATCACGAGCCGCACCGGCGGCGGAGTCACCCTCCATATTGCGAAAATCCTCGTCCGCGATCTTTCCAAGGCCCGCGCCACGACGGGCGAGGTCGCCCCGGAGATTTTCACCACCGATTGGAAATCCCTAGTCGATGATCCTGCCGTGGACATCGTCGTCGAGCTGATCGGTGGGACGACCGATGCCTTTGAGATCGTCGCCGCCGCGCTGCGGGCGAAAAAACCTGTCGTCACAGGAAACAAGGCATTGCTCGCAGAACGCGGCGTCGAGCTATTTGCCATTTCTCGCGAAATGGAGACGGCTATTCATTTTGAAGCTGCTGTCGCCGGAGGAATTCCGATTATTCGCACGGTGCAGGATTCATTCATCGGCAACCAGATTCATTCATTTTCTGGAATCATCAACGGCACTTCGAACTATATTCTTGGGCGGATGACGGATGCCGGGCTGACCTTCGAGCAAGCACTCGGCGAGGCGCAAGCACTTGGCTACGCCGAGGCAGATCCGGCGCTAGATGTGAATGGCTGGGACGCCGCTCACAAGGCCATTCTCCTCGCGACCTTGGCCTATGGATTTCCGATCAATCCTGCATCCATCCACGTTTCCGGCATCGAGCAAGTCCGCCCGACGGATATCAATTTCGCGAAAAATCTCGGTTATGCGGTGAAATTGTTAGCTGTGATCCGTGAACATGCCGACGGCTCCGTCGAGCTACGAGTCCAGCCATCCTTCATCGCGCAATCGAACATCCTCGCCTCCGTCCACGGAGTTTTCAATGCCGTCGCCGTCCATGGCGATGCTGCGGGCGAATCGCTTTTTTACGGTCGTGGTGCGGGCCAAGATCCGACTGCCTCCTCCGTCGTCGCGGATCTGGTAGAAGCCGCTCGCTCGCTACGCCAAGCATCCGGTCACCGTGGATTTCTACCCTACATCGAGAGTGGGAAAATCATGCCTGTCGGCGAGACATCGACCGCGTATTATGTCCGCTTCGATGTGACGGATCGCCCTGGCGTGGTCGCTGAAATCGCCAGTGTCCTCGCTGATCATCGGATCGGCATTTCTGGCATCCACTCCCCGGTCAATCCAGCGAACCCAGACGCCGAATTTGTGGACATGGTCTTCCTGCTCCATACCTGCGCTTTCGGAAAACTCCAAGCGGCTCTCGCGGAAATTGAAACCCTCGACTGCATCAACAGTGTGCCCGTCGTTTTCCGCATCGAGAATCTTGGGATAAACGAGAGAATTGCCCCCTAAAACATTTCAGTTGAAACGTTTTTTCCAGTCCGAGGCAGGCGCAGCCATGCTGTGGGTCATCTCGGCCATCGTCATGGCTTCCGCACTCGCGCCATGGCTATACCAAGCGGGAAAAGGACTTGCCGAGGCGGCTAGAACCCAGAATTTTCCGGCGATCCTTGAATGGCTGGCAGCCGCCTGTGGTCGGGCAGATTTTAGCCGATATTTCAGCCGATCCTTAGCGATTTCTGCGATCATTCTACTGCCGTTTTCGGCATGGCGGATTCGGGCGATTCGCCACAACACAGACAGAATCATCGTCGAAGGTTCAAGGATGCCATGGAAGTCCGCAGTCATCCAGATGGTGCTAGGATGTGCCATCGCAGGCGGGATGTTGTGGGGCATCGGAATGGTGTTAGAAGTCTTCGGCGCGTTTGTCCCGAAATCGAATCCGCCTTCGGTTCGTCAATTTTTAAGTCGTACTCTGGTGCCAGCGATTGCAGTGCCTTTATTAGAGGAATGGCTGTTTCGGGGATTGCTGTTAGGACTGTGGCTCAGGTTTGCGAGACCCATCACGGCTTGTTTGGGGACCTCATTTTTTTTCGCCTTCATCCATTTTTTAAAGCCTCCAGACGGAACACTTTTTGAAAATCCTTCATCTCCATTGGCTGGCTTCGAGCTGTTGGGTAAGGTCTTATTTCACTTCACAGACCCCCAGTTTTTCATCACCGATTTCGCCACTTTGTTTGCCATCGGAATGATTCTGGCTTGGGCGCGCTTACGGACTGGGGCGTTGTGGTTTTCAATCGGACTTCACGCGGGATGGATCATCGCCTTCAAGGGTTTCATCTTGTTGTATCGACCTGTTTTCGATCATCCATTCAATCCATGGGGAGTTGGACAAACCCTACGTTCGGGGATTTTTCCGCTGCTGATGTTAGGGCTGACCGCAGTGATATGCCGTCACGTCTTGCGGCGATTGGAAATCCGAGGTGAGATCTGCTAGCCACGCATCGTGGTGATGACGAAGATTTTTTTGAAGCCTGCCCGGTGGAGAGTTTTCGCACACTCATTGACGGTAGAACCGGTGGTGAGAACGTCGTCCACAAGAACCGCGCCAGCCGGGAATTTCTCAATTCCGCGGACGCCAGCCTTGGTGATGGTAAAGGCTCCACGCAGATTTTCTAGCCGTTGTGCCCGAGTGAGTGCCGTCTGGTGGCCAGTCGCACGACTGCGTTTCAGAGCATGGAGCACCGGCAGATCCGTGTGTTTTGCGACCATCCGGGCGATTTCTCCGGCTTGATTGAAATGCCGTTGTTGTTGCCGGGCACGATGCAACGGCACTGGCACGAGCGGCCACTTCCCCTCAAGCGCGGGAGCGAGCCGGGGATCGAGAAATGCTTCGGCCGCGAGCCTGCCGAGATCCTTTGCCAGATGAAGCTCACGACCATATTTCAAGCGATGGATCATGTCTAACGTGCGCTCGTCCCGCACCATCGCAGGCCGGGCAAACTCGAAGGTGAACTTCATTTTACTGCAATTCGGACAAGCGAAGCTGCCTTCGATCTCGCCAGGAAATGGCTCACCGCATGATTTACAAAACGGCTCGATCAATCTGGGTAAGTCAGAGTCACAGGCGCCACACAACGCCCGGCCATCCGCTAAATTTTCACCACAGATGGCACAAACTGGCGGATAAAATAGATCGAGTGTGCGTGAAACGAATTTCCGCCAACCGCGTGCTTCAGAGTGGAGCGGTAGCATTCCGATGAATGAAGCGCTTGGTTAGAAATCCGGCGAGCAAAATTCCCGCGAGCGCCTTTCCTGCTTGGGAAAGCAGCGGCGAAATGAAAGCTCTGGCTCGGCGATTTTACCTTGGTGTAAATTCTCTGACGATTCTAGGCTGCCGCCATGATTCACATCGAACCAATCGGATCCACACGCAGTCAATGGGGAGAATGCCCGATCTGGTGGCAGGGCGCACTTTACTATGTCGATACCGAGGGACGCCGCGTGCATCGCTTCGATCCCGCAAACGGCGACGAGCGCTCATGGGAAATCGGCCAACGCGTCGGCACCGTCGTCCCGCGAGAAAGCGGTGGACTCGTCATCACTGGCGATCACGGCTTGTTTTTTCTCGATGAAGAAACTGGCTCGCTCACCGCGATTGCCGATCCCGAGGCAGACAAGCCAGACAACCGCTTCAACGACGGGAAATGCTCGCCCGATGGCCGATTCTTCGCCGGAACGATCAGCCTTATTAAGAAAACGGGCGATGCGCGACTGTATCGACTCGATCCAGATTTATCCCTCCACGAAGCCTTCGGGCCAGTGACGAACTCGAATGGCATCGTCTGGTCTGCCGATGGAACCCGCGTTTTTTACATCGATACTCCGCGCAAGGAAGTGCTCATGTTCGACTACGAAGAGGGTCATTTGAGAAATATGCGAGGCTGCATTTCCACTGCCCATCTGGATTCCTCACCAGACGGCATGACTCTGGATACGGATGGAAATCTCTGGATCGCATTTTGCCATGGTGCATGTGTCGCTTGCTTCGATCCAGAGACAGGCGAGGAGCTACGGCGCGTCGAGCTGCCATGTTTAGAAACCACGGCTTGTGCCTTTGGTGGGCCAGATCTAGCCGATTTATATGTCACCACCGGTATTCATAAATCGGTGGTCGAGGAGCACGCCGGGCGGCTATTCATTATTCGCGGCTTGGGAGTCCGCGGGTTCCCCGCAAATGCATTCGCGGGCTGATGGATGATCGGTGGATTTTAATTCATGCTGCCATTGATGGTCTCATCACAAATAGGCACAAAAAAGGAGAGCGCGAGGCTCTCCTTTCGTTTTTAAAAGGATCGGAATGATTATTTCTCGAGGATATAGGTCACCGAGTTAACTGTCGATTTCGTTCCGGCCACCTTCACTTTGATGAAGTAAAGAGCACCAGATGAAGGTTCGAATGTTACATCTTCTTTGGAAATGATTGCCGCTGGAAGAGTGCGAGTTTGTGCGTTCACTTTCTTAGGGCCGTAAGCATTTGAGAATGCAGTTCCTGTTTTGTATGAAGCCGTGAACCCTTGGCCGATCAATTCGCCTTTTTGACCAATTTTGAATTTAATTTTTTGGCCGACTTTATAATCAGGGAGTCCGGCAGGAACCGAGACGGAAGTCTTCACGACGCCATTTTTGGTTTGGGCTGAAATTTTTTCGGTCACCGTGAGGACGAACTTTTTATTCGGAGCGAAGTCACCGAAGGTTTTCGCTTGGACTTGAGTGAGTGGAAGAAGTGCACTGATGCACACGATCGCTTGAAGTAATAATTTTTTCATAGGGGTATTTGTCTAAGACATTTTTGGCTTAAGTCTTCGTCCTCGCTTTAGCAAGTGTAAAAATGGCGGTATTCCTTGAAAATACAGCTCTTACTCATGTTCAATTTCCGTAAGAGAAATTTCATTTTGTAACGTGGGGACGAGATCGAAGTTGGCCAAGGGCTTCACGAGATTCGTAGGTAGCGGGAAGACGCGGTCATAGATGCCGGGCGCGATTTCGGTAGATTGGGCGTAGGCATCACGGATCATTTCCAGCTTGGCATCGAGATTATCGATGTAGTGCAGGGCGAATGCTTCCGGCGTGCGAGGGAGAACTGGCGAGCCAAATTCGTATTGGCCGTGGTGGCTCCCGATGAGGTGAAGCAGGTGGAGACGCGTCATCTCGGTGGAGGGCTTGAGCGATTTCCATTCATCCGCCTCAGGCATATCTAGCAGATCATTCCATAATTTATTCACCAGCTCGATTCCCAGCGGGATATGCCCTAACATTTCGCCATGGATACTATGGATTTGAGCGAAGCCGTTTTCCGGATAAGAATTTTCCCATAACTTCCCACAGTCATGGAAAAGGACGCCGGTGAGCATGAGATCACGGTTGAGTTCTGGATAAACGGGGCAGAGCGCGGCGGCGGAGCGCATCATCTGGGCGACGTGCTCGACAAGTCCGCCACGGCGGGCGTGGTGGTTTCTCTTCGCTGCAGCCGTCCGGCGGAAGCGGTCTCCCATTTGTGTGAGGAAATGAGCACACAGCGCATGAAGCCGAGGATCGGTGAGTGAAGCGCAGAGTCGCTGGATTTCAGCGAAGTCTTGTTGTTGTTTCCGGCGGGTTTCGGGATCGCCCGCGAGGAAATCTGCCTTCGCCGTTTCATCAAGGTGATGCCACGCAAGATGGTTCGGATTCACGCCATATTGGTTCTGCGTCCACTCCGCTTCCAGGCGGACGATGGTGCCATCGGCCAAGCTTTCCGCCGCCTCATGCATCGGCGAGTCGGACCAGATCTTTAGCGTGAAATTTCCCGTGGAGTCGGCGAAAACGAGCTCGAAGTAGGGCTTGCCGCCCTTGGTAGTCCGCGTGGCACGGGATTGTAGCTGGGCATGAATCGCCGCGACGACGGGGATTTCCCCGGATTGTTCTTTGACGGCGGCAATGGTGAGAGGACTCATAAAAAGGTTGAGAATAGTGGGTTGTGGAGAATTGAGAGAAAGAAGCAAAGCTCGCTCCCTTTCAACCCTCAACTTGCCCGATGCTCACCTGCACCACCTCATGAGGTATTACGGCGTGCTTATATCCATCAAGTGGAAAGCATGCGGACCTCATCTTCGCGGATCCTAAAACCATCGAACTCCATTGAGCGACGGCATCATTTCCACAGATTATCATGCACGGCAGTATGCTGCCGCAGCAGATGGTCTGTCAGCACGAGTGTGGCCATCGCCTCGACGATGGGGACGGCTCGGGGTAAAACACAGGCATCGTGGCGACCACGGCCCTGAAGTTCGGTATTTTCATGAGCCGAAGTTACGGTTTCCTGATTGCTCATGATGGTGGCAGTGGGCTTGAAGGCGACGCGGAAGATGATGGTTTCTCCGTTAGAAATCCCGCCTTGCACCCCGCCAGAGCGGTTGCTGGTGGTGCGGACTTTCCCATCCACCATGCGGAATGGGTCGTTGTGCTCGCGGCCAGTGAGAAGTGTGCCCGAGAACCCGGAACCGATCTCGAAGCCTTTCGTGGCAGGAAGTGAGAGCATCGCTTTCGCTAAATCGGCTTCCAGCTTGTCGAATATCGGCTCGCCCAGACCGGGCGGGCAATTCCGAATCACGCACTCGATCACGCCACCCACGGAGTTGCCATCCGCACGGATCGCTTTGATACGCTCAATCATCGGCTCAACCATCGCCAGATCTCCGGTGCGGACGATGTTCGACTCGATGGTCTCCGCAGTAATCGTCTCTGAATCGACCGTGGCATCGAGATCTTGGATGGATTTCACCCAAGCAAGGATCTCGATGCCGGGGTGGAAATGGTCTAGCACTTGGCGGGCGACAGCCGCAGCAGCGACGCGGCCAATCGTTTCCCGAGCCGAAGCGCGGCCCCCACCGGAGGCGGAGCGGATTCCGTATTTCGCATCGTAAGTATAGTCTGCGTGACTGGGGCGGTATTTTACGGCCATTTCATCATAGGCACCAGGGCGCTGGTCGGTATTACGTACAAGAATCGCGATGGGGCAGCCCAGCGTAAGGCCGTCTTGGATACCGGAAAGAACTTCAGCCGTATCTGCTTCCTTGCGCGGCGTCACAATTTCCGATTGTCCGGGACGACGCCGATCAAGCTGATACTGGATTTGCTCAAGGGAAATGGGAATACGCGGCGGACAACCATCGATGACGACACCCACGCCACCACCGTGAGATTCACCAAAAGTGTGGATGCGGAAAACTTGGCCGAAGGTGGATGACATAGTGGAAGGGTAGATACCGAACGGCGCGGGGCAAGCGGGATGAGTCGTGAGCTGCCAAATTTGTAACTATTCAGGTATCAGCCATTAAAAATTTCAGAAATTAAACCGCAAATGGACTCAGATACACGCAGATGGAAGAAGGAATTGATTCTGAGATCATGCATTAAAAAATCTCTTCATCTCTTCATCTCTTCCTATCTGCGTATTTAACGTTCATCTGCGGTTTGTTAAATCTTCAACTCACGGCACCTATCGGGTGCTACCGAGATCGTTTGCGGCGAAGGCAAATTCTGCGACAACATTTCCGCCGACGAGATGCTGCTGGATGATTTTTTCTAACACGTCCGGCGAGCACGAGTGATACCAGACGCCTTCTGGATAAACGACGGCGATCGGTCCGCGCAGACAGACTCGCAGGCAGTTCGCCTTGGTGCGGAAAATTTTCGGAGCAGCGCCGGTAACGAGACCGAGTTCTTTCAAGCGTCGCTTCAAGTATTCCCAAGACTCCAGTCCAGCGTCTTTTGTACAGCACTTCGGCTCCGTTTGGTCGGCACAAAGGAAGATGTGGCGCTCGATTTTTTCAAGGCCGAGGGCGTCGGTGCAGGCACGGAGATCGTTCATGAGGAGTTTGAATGGCCACTACGCGGTCAGAGTGGAGTGTGATAGACGATCCAGTTGGGAATTTTAATCGCCGCATTATATAGCATGTGCAGCACGATGACCGTTGCGAGCGAGCCAGTGGCGGAATACAGTGCCGCACAGGAAAAGCCAAATAACGCGACCGTCGCCAAGCCATAGGCATCATAGAAATGCAACAGTGCAAAAATCATCGATGAACCCAACGCTGCTGGCAATGCTCCGAACCGGTTATTCATCGAGCGAAATAGCACTCCGCGGTAGGTGACTTCTTCGGTGATGGGAGCGAGCAAGCAGGCAGAAATGAGGGTGAAGGCCAGCCCCCATAAGCCCGCTTCACTATGACTGAGTCCGCCTCCCGGTTCGTTACTGTCCAAGCTTTTCATCGCCCAGCGGAGCACTTGATCCGTAATCACTAACAGTGAAAAAATTCCTAAAAGCCCTCTCCACTCGACACGACGAAAGATGCCCATCACTCGGACCGCATGGGCGGGTCGCTTAAAAAGCAGTGCGATGGCGATCAATGGCGGCAACAGGCGTGCCGCCGAATCGAAGAAAATCCACATGGCTGGATGCAACTGTGGCAAGCGACTCATGCTAAGTTCCAGAATCATGGTGAAGCTGATCCAAGCCAAGGTGGCGAGAAAAAATACCATCAACCCGAGTGCCAGTGGCCAAGCATTTCCATAGCAATGTCCCTTTCTCGATAAGCCTTTTTTCAAGCGCAACAAGGCACCCGGCACGAATACGAGACCGACTAAACTCAACGCCCAGACAACCGATCTCGCCGCCAATGTCCGAGTCTTGAGTCGCGTCTTGTCTTGTTGGTAAGCCTCCAACCATCGTGAGCCAGCGAGAGTCTGATTTTCTGGTAAATCTAACAATTTTGCATGCCACCATGCACCTTGATGGGGTGATAAGTTTTGGGCTGTTTCTAAGAAATCAATCCATAGAAGTTCGGGTAAAATCTGCTCGAGGGTTTGCCTCATCGGCTGATCATTTTGCTGGGCCATCACCACCGAGTAGGCTTCCAGTCCTTTCGCAGTCAGCGATTTTTCCTTGGCTAGCTTATAAAAAACTTCCAGCGCATCTTGCCGCACTTGCGGTGCTTTTTTCACCCCTGCAAGCCATCTTAGCAGCGGGCCGTCAGCTTCCATGGCATCTGCAAGGCGTAAATCACGGTCAATTTTGATCAGCGCGAGCCGTTCCGTCCCCGGTTCATAGCCGGTTCCACGATTAAAATAATTTTTAAAAAGCCAAAATCCTAAAGCAAAAGCCATCACGGCAATCAATACCCACGAATATTCTCGCCGTAAAATGGCGCGATAGGGATTTGCCAGCGGAATCGTTTCTGTGATTGATTTTTTAATAGGATCGAGACGTTCCCTTAGAAGGCAGCCTTTAGCAAGGCTCGCCTCGCTGCTCGCCATTTCTCTTCCTCACATCATGCACCTGCCAGAGGGAGAGTGATTTGTAGCACGGTCGTATCTGAAATTGCTTTTAAAGGTGGGGAATGACGCGGTAGCAGGATGAATTTTCCTTTCTCAAAATTCCGACCTGTGGTGCTTTGCAAGGTGCCGTCCACCACGGAGATGATGGAAAATAGGTCATCGTATGGACGAGCGATGATCTCGTTAGCTTTCAGAAATTTTCGGTCTGTCTTGAAATATGGGCAACTCGCAAGCGTATCCCCGGTGGGAAGGTCCATCGTTGGCTCGAAGTCATGGAAGTCGATGCTAGCAAGTGATTCCGCGACGTGGAGCTCCCGAGCTTTCCCATCAAGACCGAGTCGATTCCAGTCGAACACACGGTAAGTCGTGTCCGAATTCTGTTGGATTTCATGAATCAAAAAACCGGCGCCAATGGCGTGCAGTCTACCAGATTCGATGAAAATAGAGTCGCCCGGTTTTGGCATGATGGCGTGGACACAATCGGCGACGGTGCCATCGGTGATGGATTTCTCGAAATCGGCCCGGGTGACGCCAGATTTAAGTCCGACATAAAGTTTCGCTCCTGAATTGCAGTCCGCGATAAACCACATTTCAGTTTTCGGTTCACCGCCGAGGGTTGGCGCGATGTTCGCTGGTGGATGGACTTGGATGGAGAGGTCGTCACGAGCATCCAGAACTTTAATCAAAATCGGAAAGCGCGGGTGATTTTGAAATCCCTCACCGAAAATTTCCTCGCGATGATTCGTCCAGAGTTCATGAAGCGTTTTTCCTGCGAACTCGCCTTCATCGACGACGGACTGGGCTTCTTCCCGGTCCACGATCTCCCATGCCTCGCCGAATGGTTTTTGAGAATCTGGGAGTTCTCGGCCATAAACGCGTTCCAATTCGCGACCGCCCC
>JANORE010000073.1:0-2071 GCA_031415155.1 Akkermansiaceae bacterium
GGTTTAGCCCTGAAAGGGCGGAACTTTTCAGGAGGTGGCGCATCAAATTTCGCCCCTTCAGGGCTTGAATTCATTAGGATTTCTCTACCCAGGGCGATGCCCTGGGCTATCGCATTTTTCCCCGTTGGGGCAACCCTTTGAGCGACGGTATCATTTCCAAAAATCTTCATGGGCGGCAATATAGCGAAAGTTAATGGGCTGCCAGCCAGTTTTCGCCCGTGCCGGAGCTGACCTCGATCGGCACGCCATGGGGAAGTGGCAGAGCCGTTTTCATGGCAGCGAGGATTTGAGGAACAAGTTTTTCTTGCTCGTCAATGGCGAGATCGAAAACCAGCTCGTCGTGGACTTGGAGCAGCATCTTGGTCTGATACGGCTGCTCGCGGAGCAAGGCGGCGATGCGGATCATCGCGAGCTTGATCATATCTGCGGCCGTTCCTTGGATGGGGGTGTTGATGGCGGCGCGCTCGGCATTTCCCCGGAGGTTCTGATTGCTTGATGAGAGATCGGGAAAATAGCGGCGGCGACCACTCACCGTTTCGACATATCCAGATTCACGAGCTTCATTTACGGTGCGATCCATAAACTCGCGGATGGCGGGATATTCGCGGAAATAAGCTTCGATGATACTGGCCGCTTCAGTCCGTGGAATGGCGAGACGTTGGCTGAGACCGAAGGCGGAAATGCCGTAGATGATGCCGAAGTTGACCATCTTTGCGGTGCGCCGCATGTCGGAGGTGACGTCAGCCGGATCCACGGAAAATACTTTCGCCGAAGTGACCGTATGAATGTCCACGCCATTTTGAAATGCCTCGATCATGGTGGCGTCTTGGGAAAGTGCTGCCATCACCCGCAGCTCGATCTGGGAGTAGTCACAAGAAAGTAGCGTGAAGCCTTTCCTGGGGACGAAGGCCTTGCGGATTTTTCGGCCAGCCTCTGATCTTACCGGGATGTTTTGGAGATTCGGATCAGACGAAGCTAGCCGTCCTGTCGCTGCGACGAGCTGGTGGAAATGGGTGTGAACTCGGCCAGTTTCCGCGACGATGTGCGTGGGCAAGGCGTCGAGGTAGGTGGACTTTAGCTTGCTGGATTCACGCCAGGCGAGGATGTCACTGATGATGGGATGCTTGCCTTCGAGAGTGCTCAGAGTTTGCTCGTCGGTTTTGTATTGGCCGGTTTTCGTTTTTTTCGCTTTGTCGGCGAGGCCGAGTTGATCGAAGAGAATTTCGCCTAACTGTTTGGGGGATGCGATGTTGAAAGAGCGATCCGCGTGGCGGTGAATGGATTTTGCGAGATCGTCGATCTGGATTTGCAATTCATCGCCGATGAGGGTCAGGGCACTCGGATCAATCGCGATGCCTTCCATTTCCATGCCAACGAGAACGGGCAACAGCGGGCCTTCGATCTCCGTGAGAATTTTCTCTTGGCCCGATTGTTGAAGGATGGGGCGGATTTTTTGCGCGAGTTGGAAGGTGACGTCTGCATCCTCGGCCGCGTATTCCGCCATGATCACCAGCGGGATGGAGGCGATGTCGAGATCCTTGGTGGCCTTAGCCTTCTCGGCATGGGCGAAGAGATCAAGTGAATCGGCTGGAGCTGCGCGATTGGAAGCCGCCACCAAGTCAGCGAGCTTGACTGGTGTGTAGCCGAGTAAAATTTCCGAGAGGTAATCCATCGAGTGCCGCCGTTCTGGAGAGACGAGCGTGTCGGCGAGCATCGTGTCGAAAAACGGACCTCTGACTTCGATCCCGTGGTGGAGTAAAATCGATAGGTCGAACTTGAGGTTGTGGCCGATTTTTTCCGCAGGAGAGGCAAGGATCGCCTGAATCGCAGGAAGCAACGAAGCGGAGTAGGGAAGATACCAGCCTTCGTGAGCTTTCCATGAGAAGGCGATTCCTAGCAGCTTCGAAGTAAAACGGTCGAGGCCGGTGGTCTCAATGTCGAAGCAGAATGCCGTCTGCTTCGCGAGTTCGGTGAAAAGTTGAGATTGGAGTTCAGGTGTATTCGCGAGGTGATAAACATGCTCTACTTCATGGAGGGTTCTAAACGTCTCGAAGAGAGTGGGGACTTCTTC
>JANORE010000074.1:0-4356 GCA_031415155.1 Akkermansiaceae bacterium
GCCAAGTGAGGGAAGTGGCCGTGGCGCTGCTCGATCGTGATTGCTGCCGCACCTTCTGCCGGGATAAAACCGGATGAATTTATATGATAGGGATCGAGGCTCATCTCATCTGCTAACAAACCGGATGAAACGTAGTTATCCAGTAAGATCGGAACTAGAGGAAGATCGACGGCGACGACTAAAGCACGCGCTGCTGCACCGGACTGCACAAGCATCATCGCGATGCCGACTGCATCAAGACCTGCCGCGCAACCACTGGCTAGCACATGATTCGGCCCGGTGATTCCAAATTCAATGGTGATGGCCGATGCTGGCTCGCTATGAATCGTATTACTTGCCGCCATCATCTTGAACGGTCGCCGCCCGGGCCATGGGCCGAGCCAACCTGCGGCATTTCCGCGACTCGTGCCGAGGACTAGAGCGGTGTCTCGCAAGTCAGCCGCGCTCCAGCCAGCATCAGAGATTGCCTCCCGAGCGACATGTAGCGCGGCCATCGTGGCGGGACTCCATTTACGATTGATGAGTAGCGAACGATCTTCAATCCATGCCGCTGGCCGCTTGGCGTGGGGACTCTCGCTACCCAAGAGTTTTCCCAGTTTCTGAAATGGAACATGCCTAGATAGCAACGCTTCATGATGGGATGAAACGTCTGAACCAAGAGCCGACAGGGCACCTAAACCAGTAATTGATAGGGAAGTTTGACGGGCCACGATAGGATGCAAGCAGAGAGAAATTTCCCGCAACCGTTAATTACGTTTTTAGAGAGTGATCTGTGCGCCAAGCTCGACCACGCGGCCAGGTGGAAGTTGGAAATAGGCTGTCGCTGGCGACGCATTACGAGCCATTGCCGCGAAAAGTGAAAGTCTGAGGCGGTCGATTAAAGTCGCTTTTGTGCCCACACAATAGGTTTCACGACCTAAGAAATAAGTAGCCTTCGCTGGATTGAAGCGGATGGATTCTGGCATCCTTTGTAATAATGCATTTGGCACATCGGGTGTGTCGGCAAAGCCAAAACGCAAGGTGGCGCGGTGCACACCATCACCGAGGTCTTTATAGTCTAGCATGTCTCCTTCATTGGCATGAGGTTGGTCCAGAGTGATGACATGAAGGAGTATGAGCCGTTCATGAAGAACTTGGTTGTGCTTCAAGTTATGCAGCAGAGCGGTCGGCACATGCAGACCTTTTCCACTCATGTAGATGGCAGTTCCAGAAACGCGGTGGATTTTACCTTTATGTAAATCTTTGATCAAATCTTCGATCGGTAATGAATCTTCCTGAATTCTAACATACAGTGCTTTCCGGCCCCAGATCCAGATCATCATCACTCCCATGATCACGCCCGCGATGGCCAATGGTAGCCAGCCCCATGGCCAGATTTTTAAAGCATTCGCAGCGAGGAATGCTCCGTCGAGCAATAAAAACAAGCTAGTCAGGACCAGTGCCTTCGCCTTTGACCAGCCCCAGACCGCGCGTGCTGCAGAGAAAAATAGCAACGAGGTGATCGTCATCGTCAACGAAATCGCAATTCCATAAGCACCCGCGAGGGCGGATGAAGTTTTAAACAAGACGACTAATAATATACAAGCAATCGCCAAAATGTGATTCACTGCAGGAACATAAACCTGCCCCGCGGAATGTTCCGAAGTGTGTAAGATCCGAATCCGCGACATACAGCCGAGCTGCACGGCTTGAGTGGTCAGGGAGAACGCACCGGAAATGAGCGCTTGGCTGGCAATGATCGCGGCACATGTCGCGAGAATGGTCAGTGGCAATTGTAGAACAGGCGGCGCAAGTAAGAAAAACGGACTACGAATCGCGGATGGGTCTGCCGTGAGCAAGGCTGCTTGGCCGAGATAATTTAAAACCAGTGCAGGTAGGACCACAGCGAACCAGCCCACACGAATCGGCTTGATGCCGAAATGCCCCAGATCCGCATAGAGTGCCTCACCACCCGTCACGGCTAAGAACACTGCCGCTAACAACGGAAACGCATGATGCCACTCGCGGAATAAGAACGTGATTCCTTCATGAGGACTCAGCGACATTAGGACTTGCGGGTGGTGCCACAAAGCACCAATCCCCAGAAGCGCGAGTGAGGAGAACCATACCAGAACCACCGGTCCGAATAATTTCCCAACCAGTCCGGTGCCAAATTTTTGAATCGAAAATAAGCCGACTAAAATCACGACCGCCACGGGAACCGTGTATTCCGCAAGAGCCGGAGCACTTACTGACAAGCCTTCGACCGCGCTGAGCACGGAAATGGCCGGCGTTAACATCCCATCGGCATATATTAATGCCGCGCCAGCGAGACCCAGCAGCAGAATATTGCGTGGGTCTTTCCCGCCGAGGCTTCGCAGCGCGCCACGGATCAAAGTCGATAGTGCCAAAATGCCGCCTTCGCCTTTGTTATCAAGCCTCAGGATGACGAACAAATATTTAGCCGAGACCACTAACAGCAGCGACCACACAATCAGCGATGCTGCACCTATCAGGTTTTGTGGATCAATGGGTGCCCCATGGCCAGGAGCGAAACATTCCCGAAATGCATACAATGGACTCGTTCCGATATCGCCGAAAACTATACCTAATGCTGCGATTGTGCTCACCGCGAGGTGAGGATTATGGCCAGAGTGGCTTCCGTGCGTGTCATTCATCGTCGCGTAGCAGATCACCCGCACGGCCAAAAAACATTTTTCAGCGCAGCTTACCAGCGAAAAACCACTCCCGGCCACATGCGAGATTCCAAGGTAAAGACGAGAAGAAGATATTCATTCCTTGAGTCTTCGGCTGAACCGCATTTCTGTTAGCCATGCAGCGATTTCACTACAGCCAATTTTCCGACGCGAGGGTATTGACTGCGTTGAAAAAATCCCACCGAATTTCCGTTTGCATCCCCACTCTCAATGAAGCGGAGACGATCGGTAAAATCGTCACTACCGTCAAAAAGTCGCTCATTCAAGAACATGGGCTGGTCGATGAAATTCTAGTGATCGACTCCGGTTCGCAAGATGCGACTTGTGAAATTGCTGCCGCTGCCGGGGCCATGGTTCATCAATCCGCCGCCATCTTACCCGATCAAGGAAGCCATCTCGGGAAAGGTGAAAATCTATGGAAGGCACTTCATGTTTCTACCGGAGACATCGTTTGCTACATGGATGGCGATATTACCAATTTTCACTCGGGGTTCATCACCGGCTTGGTGGGGCCACTGCTGATGAATCCTGAGATCGACTATGTAAAAGCATTCTATGAGCGGCCCATTTCCGACGGGCACTCCGTACAATCCTCGGGAGGCGGGCGCGTTTCGGAAATCCTCGTACGCCCGATCATCTCGTTATTTTATCCAGAACTCAGTGAAATCCTTCAACCACTTTCCGGTGAATACGCCGCTCGCCGCAGCACTCTAGAATCCCTGGCATTTCCGATGGGTTATGGTGTGGAAATTGCTCACCTGATCGATCTCGCGCAAGACGGGAAAATCCACCGAATCGCTCAGACGGATCTCGTAAAACGCATTCACCGCAACCGCGGCGATGACGAACTTGGCCGTATGGCATTTGCCATTTTGAAGGTGGTCATTCGTCGTCTTGAGCGCGACGGGAAGCTTTCGCTAGCAAATCCTCTTCCCGATATTTATCAGTCGTGGAGGATGGATGGGGGAGTGCCGCAGTCATTATCGCAGCTCATTCTAGAACTAGAGCGGCCACCAATCTCGGAATGGCCACGGAAATTCAACGAAAACGGACCACCGAGGCCAACGACCCCGATGATCCAAGTCAGAGTCGATTAGATTCCTTTTTTGACGATGTCGTCGAGAAGGTCGATCACGCGGTTCGAATAGCCCCACTCGTTGTCATACCAGCTGACGAGCTTGAAGAAGGTAGGATTCAGCTCGATGGAAGAACCAGCATCGAAGATGGAGGAACGTTTATCGTGAGTGAAATCCGTGGAAACCACTTCGTCAGAAGTTACCCCGAGGATGTCCTTCAGATAAGTTTCCGAAGCCTTGGTGAGGGCAGCGGTGATTTCCTTGAGGGAGGTCGGTTTGGTGGTTTTTACCGTGAGATCGACGACAGAGACGGTAGGAGTCGGCACGCGGAAGGACATTCCGGTGAGCTTGCCGGCCACTTCTGGGCAGACGAGAGCCACTGCCTTCGCCGCACCCGTGGTGGATGGGATGATGTTGATCGCGGCACTGCGGCCACCTTTCCAATCCTTCTTAGAAGGGCCGTCCACGGTTTTTTGCGTGGCAGTGTAGGCGTGGATCGTGGTCATGAGACCTTCTTCGATACCGAATCCTTCCTTGAGGAGGACATGGACAAGTGGCGCAAGGCAATTCGTCGTGCAGCTTGC
>JANORE010000075.1:0-7866 GCA_031415155.1 Akkermansiaceae bacterium
CACGAATAGGGCAATGCGCGTGCGGCAAGTTAGGAGCAGGGGAATCCCTGAAAAAATCATTTAAGCCATTTTTTAAAACCTGCTTTGAGTTTCTCTAAAACTGCACTTTTAGCGGTGCGAATTGTTCCGTTTCCATCGGTATCTTTCCCGACTTTGTCCATAACACAAGCGGGCCATGGGAAGGCTTCCCAATCATCTTGGCAGTCATCGAGGCAAAGCTCGACGCCTGCGGCGAGCCACTGTTCTGCGGTGTCTTCCGTGAAAGGTAGCAGCAATGCGGCAAGATTGCGCCAAGTCCGCTTTGATTGCTCTTCGGTTAGAATGCCGGGGGCATTAAAATCGGTGTTCAGATCGGCGATGTGAATATGTTCTGCGGGGTTCTTTCGGATGGCTTCCAATTGTAGGATAACATCCAAGGCAAATCCGGCTTGCTGGTTATAGGAAACCCCTCGATTTTTTCTGACAAGTTGAATGCCGATTGCACTCCCGACTTCTATTTTTTCCAAGCGGGCAAGCGAGGCTTCTCGAATTTCCTTCACGGCGTCGAGAGCCACGGGCCAGCGGCGGGATTGCTTGGCGATTTCATGCGCGGCAGCAACGCCGGGGCGGATTCTTTCAGGGATGCCGGGATGGTCTGCGGGTGCGTCCGTTAGCAAGTCAAGAATGTCGATTGCCCTCAAAGCAATGTCCCGCAATCCTTCGATGGCTTCGGGATTGCCTTCGAGCTTGGCGAGTCTGTGGAGTGCTTGCACGGCGGCAAGCGCGGCGTCGGTGTGTTCGTGGGTTTTCACGCTATGGCTTCCACGGGTTGAATTGTTGCGGGTGCTTCCACGCCTTCGGGCATGATCGCGAAAAACTCCAAGGCTTGCTTCTTGCTTGCCCGTCCAACGTAGTGCTGGCGTAGCAAAGTTGGATTGCCAGCGTGTCCAAACTCGAAAAGCAGGCTTTCAAGCGGGACGCCAGACGCGACGGCGTAGGATGCGTGCGAGTGCCTCAAAGCATTTTGCGGCCAGCGTCCAAGCGTCGGCTCGGGCAGCTCTTCCATCGTGCCGACTTTCACCCGCTCATTCAGGATGACAGAAACCACGTCCCACCCGGCAAGGCGGCGAACGGCGGCGGATGTTTCGCGCCAGTTTGGGCAAGGCCTGAAAGGATATTTGGCCAGCCATGCGGCAAGGGTCGTGCTTGGCGTTATGTGGCGGCGACGGCCTTTCTTCGTGACGCTGCCGGGCAAGTCGATTCCATCCTCTGTGATGTGCTTTGCCTCCATACGGGTGATTTCCTCCACACGGATTCCAGCGAAGAGTTGCAAAGCGAATGATGCGACGGATTGCGGGAAATGCTCCTCGGCGGTGATGAGTAGGATTTCAATTTCAGCGGGTGACAGTATTTCGATTTCTCCCTTTTCGACGGTTGACTTCGGGAGCTTCACCGCTTTGAAGGATTCGGCATCACACCATCCTTTTTCGGCACACCATCGCCAGAATGCTTTCCCTGTGCGGATTTGGCCAGCGGCGGCGGTTGCGGGTGTTCCTATGGGTATCAGTGCCGTTTGTAAGTCCTCGGCAGTCAAAGAGGCAAGCAGGCGATTACCAAGGGCAGATTTTAAGCGGCCTGCGGTGTGCTTGTATCCTTGCTGCGTTTTCGGGCGAAGCCCCTCGCAATCCGAAAGCCAAGCAGCAACGGCATCGGATAGGAGACAAGAAGCTGTTTCCTTGGCGCGAATTTCCGCCACAATGCGGGCGGCTTCAAGCAAGGATACTCCCAAAGGATTGAGCACGGCGGCGGCGGCGGTTGCATCCTCGGCCAAGCTCGGTTTGATGGCTTGCGACTTATGCCCAAACTCTACGGCAGATTGTTTTAAGAGCTTTGCGGCGGCTAGTGCTTCTTTTTGCGTCCGGTAAAAATGCCTTTCTCGCTTTCCGGTTTCCGTGTATTTCGCGGGTATGTTCAAACGCCAACCCGCGTCAGTTTCAACCGGGGCAAATTTTACGTGTCGTGGCATTTATTGATTTTTTGAGAGTTACGAAAAAGATCAGATGCTGTTTCAACGTTTTCAGGCGTTTTCTGCTAGAAACAGATTTTAGGTTGCCCCTATTGCCTCTAAATGCAAACAAAATAGACAAAGTGAGTTTTTTGATGCAAAATAACTCTTTAATCATAAGCTTTTCACGTCTAACACTAACAGATTCGAAATCAGACGTGGGGTAACACTCACCGTGGGTTCAAATCCCACCCTCTCCGCCAAATAAATGTTGGTTTTCAATGAGTTAATTTTACTGCCTGCAGCTCTATTGGCTACCAGATCAACAAACAAAAGGCGACCCGCAGGTCGCCTTTTGTTTGTTTAAATTTAGGATATTTTGAAAAAAACTACAGTCCCTTCTTAGAAAGGCGTGTTCCGGGAGTTGCTCCCTGACGAGCTTTAAATTTAGGGTTCGATTTGCAAATTACATAAACGGTGCCTTTGCGTTTAACTACTTGGCAATCAGCATGGCGGCGTTTCGCAGAAGCGAGAGATGAGAGAACTTTCATGACGTAAAAAAGTGAAAAATAGATAGCAATCAAAATTGCCGGGACGCGAAAAATATCCAGTCACCCTACCTTGTAAAGCCATTTTTTATTCCAATTCGCAGAGGGTGCATGTCAAAAAAATCAAAGCCACTTTGTGAGCGTTGATTTTTTTGACCTTGAAAGTTTCTATGCGAATAGTTAATTATTCATTCGATGAATGCACCAACCCCATCCACCGACCGTCAACCCATCCTTGAAGAACTCGGCACCATCACACAGATGCGCCGAGGCACGCTCTCCGAGCAATATGTAGAGCGACCAGCGACCAACGGCGGCACCGTCAAATTCGGACCCTATTTCAAGTTCCAGATCTGGCAGGACGGTCGCAACCAAACCCGCAGCGTGACCGCCGACGAGGCTCTGCTTCTGCGCGAGGACATCGATAACTTCCATCGCTTTGAACAACTCTGCCAACAACTCGCCCAACTCAACATCCAACACACCATCGCCCTGCGGGCCACCGAACCCGCCACCGCAGACACCGAAAAAAAACCTCCAAACCCAATACCTCGCCGAAAAATACCGCGAAACAGAGCTCTTCCTCGCCCAAGCGCGCCAGAAACTCACCCAAAAAGAAGAACACCAAAACCTAACCCAATGGCTCGAAACCGGCCTGCGCGACGCCTTTGCTCGTGACGCCTGTGGCATCGTCGAGGAAATGCTTAACACCGAGCATCATACCCCGGCGGTGGCCAAACTCATCTGCCAAGCCACCGCCAACGCCGGAGCTTCCTATCAGGAGGCGCAGGAAATCCTCAACGTCTTCACCGGTCTGAAACTCGAAGCGCGTTCGTTCCACCGCCTCATCAACCGACTCACCCCTGATCTAACCGAAGCGCTGCCTGCTCTCGCGCCGCCAGAAAATACCAAACCCATCCCCATCCTCTATCTTGAAAATGACGGCACCGGTGTACCCTTCCGCCCCAAGGAACTCACCGGCAGGAAAGGCAAACAGCCCGACGGCACCGCTCGCACCCGCGAAGCCAAACTCGGCTGTGTCTTCACCCAGACCACCACCGATGAGGATGGAAACCCGCTGCGCGATCCCGACTCCACCAGCTACGTCGGCACCATGGGAGACTGCCGCGCCAGCGGAGAACAACTCCGCGCCGAAGCCATCCGGCGCGGACTCGCGCTTGCCCAAATCGTCATCTTCCTGGGTGACGGTGCCGCATGGATCTGGGAAAACGCCCGCCTCTTTTTCCCTACCGCCATTCAGATACTCGACTTCTATCACGCCGTCGAACACCTCGGCGATCTCGCTCGTGCGCTCTTTGGCGACGGGGAATTTGGCACCGCCCAGCAAACCATTTGGGCATCCGAACTCAAACGAAGCAACGTCCAAGGCATCCTCGACCAAGCCAACCGGTTGCTCGCCGCCACCCCTGGCCTCAATGAGCAGCGCCAGGAAACCGCACGCCGGGAGATTGCCTACTTCACCACCCACATTGAGCGCACCCGCTACGGCTACTTCCGCAGCCAAGGATACTTCATTGGAAGCGGCGTAATCGAAGCCGGATGCAAGGCGGTCATCGGTCGCCGCCTCAAACGATCCGGCATGTTCTGGGGTGAGGCAGGCGCGAAAAACATCCTGCAACTTCGATGCCTGCTCAAAAGCCCACACTTTGACGCCGCCTGGCAAGCCCGCCGCTGGCTCAATGCTTCATGACTTTTTTGTCATGCACCCTAAGCATCTCGCCAAGCTGGATGAGCTTGACCTTCCAATCTTCAAGCCGGGCTTTTTCTTGGACCACGACTTCTGCGGGCGCGCGGTCCACGAAACTCGCATTTCCTAGCTTTGCTTCACATTTTTTGACTTCGATCTCGATGCTTGAAATCTCTTTCGTCAGGCGAGCACGCTCGGTTTCCACGTCGATCAGCCCATCCAATGGCATATAAACTTCCCCGATTCCAGTGACTGCGGCGGGTGTTCCCTTCGGCGCATCATACGCTGAGTCGATTAAAATTTCTCCAGCTCCGACGAGGAGGGCCAGCACTTTATGTTCCTTCTCCAACCATTCTGGCGCGGCCTTGATGACGAAGCGCACGTCCTTGCGAGAACCGACTTTGTATTCCGCCTTTAGATTTCTCATGCGGCCTGCAGATTCGTAAATTTCCGCAGCGATCACTTGTGCCGTTACTCGTTCATTTTTAGGGAACTGATCTAATAGCGGCTGGGTCGGCAGCAGTTTTTGCATCAAGAACTCGCCTTCGGAAACGTAGCCCATCCGGGCAGAGAGCTCTTCCGTTACGTGCGGCATATAAGGGCTGAGCAACTGCAAATAGCGGCCCATGATCGCATCGAAAACACCCAGTGTGGCGGCCTTTGCTTCTGGCGGTGCGGTGTCTCGCAGATCGAGCTTCACCGCCTCAAGGAACTTGTCGCAGAAATCGTTCCATAGGAATTCATACAAGCGCTGTGCGATTTCGCCGAAGCGATAGTCGCCGTAAAGTCGCTCAAGATCCGTGGCCAGCTCATCAAGCTTCGCCATCGCATTGAGGTGATACGGACGCAGGCCATCAAACCCAGTGAACGGTTGGAAAGGCTCGCCGCCCATCTGGCGGAGACGGCACGCATTATACAGTTTGTTCGCAAAATTCCGGCCTTCCTCGACGGAGGTTTCATCGAATCGAACATCGCTACCCACCGGCGCGATTCGCATCAGGCCGAAGCGCAATCCATCTGCCCCATACTTTTCCATCAGATCAAACGGATCTGGGGAGTTTCCTAGTGATTTCGACATTTTACGGCCCTTGAGGTCGCGGATGATGGTAGTGAAATACACATTTTTAAACGGCAGTTCACCCGTGAATTCGAAGCCTGCCATGATCATTCGGGCGACCCAGAAGAAGATGATGTCTGGCCCGGTGACGAGATCGTCCGTGGGGTAGAATTTCTTCAAGGTTGCACTCTGCTCACCGACGTTTGCCATCGTTGCAAACGGCCACAGCCACGAGGAAAACCAAGTATCCATCACGTCTTCATCGCGCACCCAGTTTTCCGAGTCGCTCGGTGCTTCTACGCCGACGTGCAAATCTCCTGTCGAAAAATCTGACATTCCTAGGGCTTCTGCATTTTTCAAATCATCCAGCTTATCCTTGCGATACCAAACCGGGATTTGATGGCCCCACCAGAGCTGACGGCTAATGCACCAATCTTGGAGATTTTCCATCCAGTGAGCGTAAGTTTTCGCCCAGCGTTCCGGGCGGAATTTGATGTCTCCGCTTGCCACTGCATCGGCAGCCTCCTTGACGCATGGATATTTCAGGAACCATTGCATGGAAATGCGCGGCTCGATCGGCACGCCGCCACGCTCGGAATAGCCGACGTTGTTGTCGTATTCCTCGATTTTAATCAGCAGACCTTTTTCTTCTAACATCGCCGCGGCCTTCCTGCGGGCGACGAAACGATCCAGTCCGTGCAGCTCGGGACAATCTGGGCAATTCACAAAGCCGTCCGGCGTGAGCACGTCGATGATGTCTAACTGGTGACGCATCCCGATTTCAAAGTCCGCCTTATCGTGCGCCGGAGTGATCTTCAGAGCACCCGTGCCGAACTCGATATCGACATGATCGTCCGCGATGATTGGGATTTCCGCGTGAGGAAACGGTCGCTTCACCTTGCGACCGAGGTATTTCGTGAAGCGTGGATCCCTGGGATTCACGGCCACGGCGACGTCGCCCATCAGCGTTTCTGGACGAGTGGTGGAAATTTCAAGAAACTCGCCCGGTGCATCGGCAAGTTCGTATTTCATGAAATAGAGCTTCGAGCGCTGCGGCGTCATGATGACTTCCTCGTCGGATAAAGCGGTGAGAGAAACCGGGCACCAGTTGACCATCCGCTTGCCACGATAGATCAGGCCTTTTTTGAAAAGCTCGACGAAGACATGGCTGACCCACTCGGTGTAGGGCGCATCCATCGTGAAACGCTCGCGGCTCCAATCGCACGAGCAACCAAGGCGCTTGAGCTGATTGATAATGATGTCGCCGTGCTTGTTTTTAAAATCCCAGACGCGTTCGAGAAATTGATCACGCCCTAGATCATGGCGAGTCAGCTTTTCCTTTTCGCGAAGCTCGCGCTCGACCTTTGCTTGAGTGGCGATGCCGGCGTGATCCGTGCCGGGTAGCCAGAGAACTTCCTTGCCATTTTGCCGGGCGCGCCGCGCAAGAATGTCTTGGAGACCGTTATTTAAAACATGCCCGAGATGTAGAATCCCGGTGACGTTCGGTGGTGGAATGACGATGGAATAACCATCCTTCGCAGAGGAGGGATCGGCTTCAAAACATTTTCCGTCGATCCAAGCGGCGTACCATTTAGCTTCCACGGCTTGGGGTTCATAGGCTTTCGGCAATTCAGTCATATGCAAGCGTGGATGCCAGAGGCTGCCGGATTTGTCCAGTGCAGGAAGATTCTGACTCGTCATACAGCGGATCGGTGACTAAAACATGAGTTCTGTGATCACACCTGAAAACCCCTCTTCCACCGCCGCGCACACCCACGACGGATTTTTTAAAGCGATTTTCTCTCAGCCAGAACACGCCACGGCCTTTTTCAAAAGCCACTTGCCATCGGTGATCGTCAGTCAAATCGACTGGCCATCGCTCATCGTCCTTCCCGGCTCGTTCGTAAAATCCAGCCTCCAACAGATGCATTCGGATCTGCTGTTCTCAGTTCGCATTGGCGAGCGAGAGACGTTGCTCTATCTGCTGTTTGAACATCAAAGCACGCCCGATCCGGCCATGCCCCTGCGGCTGCTGGGCTACCTGACGAAATCGCAGGAGAGCTTCTGCCTTTCCTGCCGAAGTTTCATCACGCCTTGCTCGATCTTACCCGATTCGATCCTGATGCTGGGGAGGATGACACTCGGATCCGAGTCGTGCTGCAACTCATGAAGCTCGCCCGACAAAAGGAATTGCTAAGATTTTTCCAATGGCTGGCCAACTATTCTGCCAAAGAGCTTCCCGATAGCCTTCTCGGCTTGATGCTGCTCTATGCACTTCACGCCGACAGTGACCTTGACGCGAAGAAAATTTATCATACGCTTTCCACGAATCCTGAACTCGAAAAAAATGTCATGTCGGTCGCAGAAAAACTAAAAGCGGAAGGCCGTGTCGAGGGCCAAGAAAAAGGTCTATGGATTGGTAAAATCCAAACGTTGGAGGAGTTTTTGAATCTCCCGATCAGCCTCAATGAAGCTCTGAGTGACCTGCATCTGGAGGAGCTTGAAGCCAGACACCGGAGTCTGCATCGCGAGTATGAGATGCGCTTCAAACGCCAGTGACGGCTTACGG
>JANORE010000076.1:0-6150 GCA_031415155.1 Akkermansiaceae bacterium
TCAATGAGAAAACGACTCTAGGAAAAACTCTCAGTTTCCAATTGGTCACGAATGAAATCCACGCGCGGGTGGAGACCGATCTGGATCCGGATTTACCCATCGTCGGCGGCAAGAAATTAAAGGCCAAAGCAAGATTTCTCGTGAGCGACAAGCCCGGGCAAGCAAGCTTCATCCTCGATGATCTCACGGTCTGGGGGATTTCTCTGCCGAACGATTGGCTCGCTGGGTTGAAGGGCCGAGATTTACTGGGGGAAATTCTCGGCGCAGGAAAAGGCGGCAAGGTGGCTGGCGTCGAGGAATTTAAAATCGAATCCGGTCGATTATTGATTCGTCTCGCAGAATAACGATTTGATAAAAACTCATTAGACAAATCCCCCTTCTGGGTAACGCTCTAAGCCGTATCCTCTAAAACATGATGAAAAATATCCTACTCACCACACTCGTCGGAGCCTTCGCCCTCGTCACTGCTACCGCGCAAGAAGTCGGTAAAGCCGCACCCGCTTTCACGGCGAAAGACGTCAAAGGTAAATCCGTTTCGCTCGCTGACTTCAAAGGAAAAACCGTCGTTCTCGAATGGTTTAACTACGATTGTCCGTTTGTGAAGAAGCATTATTCAGGCGGTAACATGCAAAAAATCCAAGCTGACTCGACCGCAAAAGGTGTGGTCTGGCTCTCGATCAACTCCTCTGCTGAAGGCAAACAAGGACACTACGAGCCTTCCAAAATGGCTGAGCGCAGCACCGCAGAGGGCAGTAAAGCGACAAGCATTTTAATGGATACCGATGGTAAAATCGGTAAAAGCTACAATGCTAAAGTAACGCCGCACATGTTCATTATCAACAAGGAAGGCAATCTCGTTTATAATGGCGCAATTGACTCGAAGGCGACCACAGATGCCGCAGACGTGGCGACTGCTGACAAGTTTTTTGTCACCGCCTTAGATTCCGTGGTGGCTGGTAAGGAAGTCGCGAACGCAACGAACAAGCCCTACGGCTGCGGAGTAAAATACTGAATGGTGGCGGCGCCGCTTCATCATGGGGCCGACTTTCTATTCAGCGTCACTGCCGAATGAGTTGAAATTTCCCGCCCCTGTAACAAGCTTCGCCATCCTTCATGCAAGATCACTCTGCCGCTCTCATCTCCCTCGCCCTCGCCGAAGACATCGGTGAGGGCGATGTCACTTCCCGCTATTTCATTCCCAAAGAGCGACGCGCCTGCGCTTTTATCGCCGTTCGTAAAGACGGCGTCGTCTCTGGCGTGGAGCTGGCAGCACGCGTTTTCCGCACCGTGGATGCCACGCTAAACGTGGAAGTCCTCATCACCGATGCCTGCCGCGTGAGCGCAGGTGCCTTACTGATCCGAGTAGAAGGCTCCGCTCGCTCCATTCTAACGGCGGAACGCACGGCACTCAATTTTCTCCAACATCTCAGCGGCATCGCCACCTTGACGGCTCGCTACGTCGAGTTGGTCAAAGGCACCAACGCCCGTATTCTCGATACTCGCAAAACCACTCCAGGCTACCGATTGTTAGAAAAAAAAGCCGTGCTCGACGGTGGCGGCACCAATCATCGCCTCGGCCTCTACGACCGCGCCATGGTCAAGGACAACCATCTTGCTGCCGAGGGTGACATCGTGACCATCCAAGTGGCGATTTCTCATCTAAAATCCGAACATCCCACCGTGGAAGTGGAGCTCGAAGCCGACAGCATCGAACAAGTGAAATCCTTCCTCAAACTCGACGGTGTCGATTTCATCCTACTGGATAATATGACTCTGAAAGAGCTCCGCCTAGCGGTGGACTTGTGCTCCGATCGTAGCAAGCCTCAGTTAGAAGCCAGCGGTGGCATCACGATGGAAACTCTCAGGGAAATCGCGGAAACGGGTGTCGATTTCATTTCCGTGGGCGCTCTCACCCACTCGGCTCCAGCACTCGATATCGGCCTAGATTTTGAGACCCTCTAGCCGTCGATGAGTGATGAAAATTTCAGTGCAGTCGCAGCAAATTTTCCAGAACCATTCCGGCTACTCGTCCGTGATCAGGTCCAGTCCACCAATGACGAAGTCCGTGCTCTCGCGGAAATGGGTGCTGCCGACGGACTCGTTCTCCTCACGAAAAATCAAACCGCTGGACGAGGTCGCCGGGGTGCTGCGTGGTTTTCTCCGCCCGGAGAATCGCTGGCATTTTCCATTTTAGTCCGCCCCGAACAACCCAAAGCATGGTGGCCTAGACTTGCGCTGGCCACCGGCCTCGCCGTGGCAGAAGCGATCGAAGCGATGGGAATACCAGCCGACATTAAATGGCCGAACGATGTCTGGATCCGTGGGAAAAAAACGGCTGGAATTCTCGTCGAGACCGGGGTGGATTTCGCCGTCGTCGGGATCGGCATCAATGTGAACGCCACTCAATTTCCGCCGGAGGTTTCAGAAATCGCGACATCACTACGGCTCCAATCTTCCCAACCCTTTTCAGACGCGGAGGTGATGGGTGAGGTCATTCGCAAATTCGCCGAGCGACGCTTGCAAATCGGCGATGACTTCGGAGAACTCATTTCCGCTCTGCGGCGGCATTGTATCCTGACCGGAAAACGAGTGGCCCTCAACACGTCGAATGGACGCAAAATCGGCACCGTCGAAGGAATTTCCGCCAGCGGAGAACTCATCCTGCGGACCGAAGCCGGCCTTGAGCACCTGATCCAAGCGGATGATGTCCGCTTGCTGCCATCCGACTCAAAAGCTCCTCATTGATTTCACGATGTATCACTCAAAATCTGCCATGATGAAATGGATTTCACTCGGATCATTGACCGTCCTCCTCGCACTATTTGGCTCATCCTGCGGGCCGACGAAGCCTGTAAAACCCAAAGAAGATGAGAAAAAACCAAAGATTGAAGGCCCTAAGCTCGTCGGGAAAATCGCTCCCATTCCTGCAGATAAACGCTTTGTCTTAATTCAAAGCTACGGCAAATGGCAGATCGAAGCGGGGCGTATCCTCACCACTCGCGGGCCAGACAACCGGACTGCGAATCTACGGGTGACCGGGGAAATTCTCGGTGAGTTCGCCGCTGCTGATATCCAGTCCGGCCTTGTCGAGGCAGGCGATGCTGTTTATTCGCAACACGTTGCAAAACCCGCCTCTACACTACCGACTTTAGAACCAACTCCACCTCCCGCACCCGACACCGCAGTAAACATTAAAAAAAATAATTAACCAATCAGGAATTCTTTGCTTCCAGAACCTATTTTTTTTCTATATTTCAAAAAAGTCCCGTTTGAAATCACAGACTTAGCCATAAATTTTGAAATTTGAATGAATCTCTGTCCCGGGAGCCATTCGCCGATTTCTTCATGAAGGCTGAGTCTTCACACATGTTCTCGAACATGAACCCTACAACCAGCCAATATGAAAACCATGAACGCCTCTGGCGCTTTGGCGCAAGCCGACGCCAACCGCCTTGCTGACTTCGTCCTATTTACTCAACGAAGCTGCATTCTCAATCTGTCCCCTGAACTTAGTAAAGGAAACGTCTCGTTCCCTCAGTTTTTTCTCCTTACCTATCTTTCCAGTGAAGAATATCTGACCATGTCAGACATCGCGAAGAAGATGGGACACTCGACGGCTGCGGCGACGGGCCTCGTGGATCGGCTAGAAAAGCTCAACTATGTAGAACGAGTTCATGCCGCCGAGGATCGTCGTAAAATCATGGTCCGCATTACCAAAAAGGGCGTTGAACTCGTTTCAAAGATGCGCTCAGAAATCGCTAACGATTTAGCGACGATTCTGGCCGACATGGACGAAGACCAAGCAGAGTCCGTCGAGCATACGAAACGCGCCATTCGCGGTCGTGCGATGGCTTGATTCCGTGATCAAAGGCCACCAACGGCGTCGAAAATCGGCATCTTCCTGAGTAACAATTTGATGAATCGTTACTCGGGAAATTTATAGTTCGTCGGCATTTTTATTCATGCGGGCGTTGTAAAAGGTGTCTTCAGAAATCACACCTTGCCGCAAGAGACGACCGAGATTGGCGTCCCACTGGATATTACCAGCCCGGCGGATGACGTCTTCAAGAGAGTTCGCGCCGCCGTCGTAGTTGGCGATGGCACTGGAGACAGCGTCGTCATTATTTTGGAGAAATTCGTAGGTAAGAACTCGGCGTTCAATTCCGTTGAGGAGACCTTGCGAGTGGATACAAATCAAGATTTCCGATAGGCGACTGAGGACCGAGCTATGGCTTTCTTTGGGATAAAGTTCAAGAATCCGGCCCAGAGTCTTCACGGCACCGGTGGTATGGAGGGTGGAAAGAACCAAGTGACCCGTCTGCGCGGCCTCCATGCAGGTTTCCATGGCTTCGCGGTCGCGAATTTCTCCAAGAAGAATAATGTGAGGTGCTTTCCGGAGGACATCTTTGAGACCTTGCCGGTAATTATGAACGTCTCTGCCGACTTCTTGTTGAGTAACGATGCTGGGCGAAGGGATGCGGTGGCCGGGATAGTCAGGATCCGGCATATCGTCGGGATATTGATACTCGACGGGATCTTCCACCGTAACAATATGCTTCGGGTGGTTTCGGCGCACCCAGTCGATGAGAGAGGCGAGAGTGGTGGATTTCCCCGACCCAGTCGGACCGGTGACGAGGCAAAGTCCAGCGCGGCGAAGAGCCGCTAGCCGAAGCGTCTGGGTAGTATCTGTATCGATACCGAGTGATTCTAGCTCGGGGATGTAGTCATTAAGAATCCGGCAAGTGACGCCGAGGCCGGAGGAACTCAGGTGAGCCTGAATTCGTAAGCGCCCCGAAGTTTCGTCACCTGAACCCATGGAAATGCCATCGCAGGAGAAATCCGCAACTCGTCTCTCAGCGAAATCTTCCATCGCAAGACGGATTTTTTCATCCACCCGTCTATCGAGCCCCTCATTCGTGCCGAAGCCGTGGCTACCACTCTCCCGATTGCGAATGAGCTCTTTGAGAATTTCATCCATGTTCTTGGGCGTAAGGACGCCGAGATGATCGAGCTTCTCCATTCCCTTGTTGGTATGGATGTAGACCGGGCGATCCGCGCGCATCTGGATATCGGAAACGCGCAGCTCGCGACAAACTCGGAAGATGATGCCAAGCAAGTTTGTGCCAAGCATATTGGCGGAGAAGCGCATGGGAGCTTCTTCTGGACGGTAGCCGGGCAATGGTGGCGGTGAGGACGCTGCAAAGGAAAGGGACATGGCAGGAAGTGGCTGAAGAATTTAAGGCGGAGATTCGAAAAATGTAGAGGAGAGATACGTCACGTTATCTCGCAATCAAAGGTGGTATGCCATTGCTGGTTTTTTCTTTTTCCAAACGGATGATGGCAGTTTCCGCAGCGTTGCGGAGATTACAGGAGAAATCGATGCGCTCTTGACACTCTGCAACGCGTTGGGGGGAAAGCCGCTGCCAGTAGTTATTGGCATTCCACTCGGTCTCGATTTTTCGGTAGCGAGCGATGCAATCATCAAGCGTTTCAAGATACTTACGCATGTCCTCGGTCGTAAATTTATACGGACCTTTGGGATTTCGGCCACGATCTTCAAACATGAGGTGGATCATGTGAATCGATGCGGCACAACCAGTGAGTGCGGGACGAGGATCTTCTTCTTTATGAAGGCAGTATTGAATCGTATCGTCTGCGAGTTGGCTCGCGGTTTTTGATAACTCTGGGCGAGTCGTGAGACCTTCGACTAAGAAAAAGTGGAGAACGGCATAATTTCCGTAGTGCGAGGGATCGAGCTGATAGGCGAAGCGAAGTTTGTCCTCTGCCTGTCGTCTTAGATAAAGTTTGTGAGTCTCTCCGGGGAGTTTCGGGTTCGTGCTGATTTGCGGAACTTTGGCTAAAAAATTGATATAATTATCTGCAAATTCGTAAGGGTCAGTGCTGAATTTTGGGAATTGAGGTAATTTTTTACCTAACTTTTCTTTTTGGTTGAGCCATGCTCCATATTGATTTCCCCCGAAAAGATTGACCGCGTTGAAATTGGTATCAATCGGTCCTTGCATGGCCATCGCGAGAATTTCCCCATAAGGGCTACGATTGATACCCATGAAGTTGAGTGGGGCAACGATCTCGCGAGTTTTCACGAGAGAAAAACCCGCAAAGGCCCAAGCGATCGCGCCGAAGCCGATC
>JANORE010000077.1:0-2318 GCA_031415155.1 Akkermansiaceae bacterium
CAGCCGCTCAAGAGGCAACGAAAGCCGGTGCCTGGAGTGAAGATTGCTATACCGGAGTCTGCTCGCTCAAGGTGGCGGGCCAGCAGCGCTTTCGCGAGCAGATTCCTGGCTGGAACTTTCCCGTCGTCGAGAAGCCAAAGCCGGGCGAATACCGCTATCTTCGCTTCGCCTGGAAGAAGCCGGACAGCAGCGGCATCATGGTTCAACTCTGCGTCTCCGGCCAGGATTGGGGACGATATTTTTCCTGCTCTTCAATGGCGTTTATCTGGGAGCGGCGGCTGGCTATGTGAACCACGCTTGTAATCCTGAGTCGTTTTGGACATTTGTCGCAGGCCATTCATCGTTTGAATTGTTAGGAATGATCATCGCTGGAATGGCGGGAATGCGACTGGGCTTGGCGATTTTAAGGCCGGGTCGTTTGCCTCGTTCGAGGGCGTTGACAGAAGCTGCCAAGCAAGCGTTGCCGCTGATTTATGGTGCCGCATTGATGACCACTCTAGCGGCATCCGTCGAAGGATTTTGGTCAGCATTGGTGATTCCTGCAGCGGTGAAATATACCGTTGGAATCATCGGCTGGATCTTGCAGATCGGTTATTTTTCTCTCGCAGGAAGGAGGCCGGGCCATGCGGCTTGATACGGTGACGGCGGAGATTCGTCCGCGTAGTGATTGGGAGGCGGTGGATCTGGGCTTCGCGATGGTGCGGCGAGATTTCTGGCGTTGTCTGGTGGCTTGGTGGTTGGCTTTGGCAGTTCCGACTCTCGTGTTAGGGATTTGTTTTTGGAACTATCCGACTATTTTTCTGGTGCTCTTTTGGTGGTGCAAGCCAGCGGGATCGCGGATGGTTTTGTTTGAATTGAGTCGCCGTTTATTTGGTGAGCAGCCATCGTGGCGAGCGATTTGGCGTGAAATCCCACGGGCATGGACGCGGCGGTTTGGATATCGATTCTTGGTAGCTCGGTTTTCACCATGGCTACCCGTGACCTTGGCGGTGGAAGATTTGGAAGGCTTACGTGGTGCGCCCTACAAGCAGCGCTGCGCTCAGGTGGTGCGCCGTGGAGAGGGCGTGATCATGTGGCTTTATTTCGTCTCAGAAGTTTCCGCAGCTTGGGTGGCGCTCGGCGTTTTCTTCCTCCTGATCACGCTGATTCCACAAGGTCAAGATGGTCCATTGCTGCAAGCGTTTGAGTCCTGGGATCCTAGTTTTCCCCATCAAATTCCGGTGCTCATCACTCGCATGATCGCAGGATGTGCCGTGGTTGGAATTTTCATCACCGATCTATTCATCACCGGAGCGGGATTCGGAATTTATATCAATAACCGGACATGGCTGGAAGGCTGGGATGTCGAACTCGCCTTCAGGCGACTCGCGCAACGTTTGGCAAAGGTCGCAATCATGGTGATTCTGTTGTTCACGGCATGTCCATCTTCGCAGGCAGGAGAAATGAAAACGCCAGCAGAAGTGATCCAGCAAGTGAAAGCGGACGAAGTCTTCAAGGTTCACACCGTGACGGATAAGATCCCCAACTCATCCTCGATGAAGTCTGGAGCTGGAATCTTCCCCGCAGAAATCATGACTCTGTTAGGGAAAATTTTCCTCGTGTCTGTGATCTGCTTATTCGTCGGCTTGATCGCTTGGCTATTGTGGAAGTTCAGGCATCTCTTCATGCGAGCAGGTTCAGCGGTGAAAGAGGATCGCCCTGCCCCATCAGTGCGTGTCGTCATGGGAATGGAGATTTCTCCGGAAACATTACCGCCCGATATTCCGACGACGGCTTGGCAGCTTTGGCAACAAGGACGTCATCAAGAGGCGCTGGGCTTGCTCTATCGAGGCTCGATTTCTCGGGTGATGGAGTTGGGTCGGCTAGAAATCCAAGAGTCGGATACGGAGGGCGATTGCATGAGGCGAGTGGAGAAGGCGGGGACTGCCGTGCATCCAGATTATTTCCGAGGAATCACGAGTGTATGGATTCGCATGGCCTACGCCGGAATTACCCCGGCAGACATTGAGGTGCAGGCACTTTGCCAACAGTGGCCATTCGGCGGAAGGAGGACACCTTGAAATTTCTGTGGCTGCTCGTCATGTCCATTTTTCTCACCGCTTGCGATTACACCGAGGTGGAACGTGAGATCGGCTACAAAGGGAAGGCCCGCATCAATCCATGGCTGGCAGCAGAGAGATTTTCTGAGCCATACGCAGGTGAGGTGCATTCGCTAGGATCATGGCAAGCACCGGAAGCTAGCGACTCAACGTGGTTCATGCCGGCCTCCATTTTCAACAATGAGAGCTTCACCCGTCGGATGGAGAAATGGGTGGGCG
>JANORE010000078.1:0-3542 GCA_031415155.1 Akkermansiaceae bacterium
GCCTTCTGCACCCGCGCGACCTGTCCGGCCAATGCGATGGACGTAGGCTTCTGGCTCGTTGGGCAAATCGAAGTTCACCACGAGGCCGACGTCTTTGACATCCACTCCGCGAGCAGCGACATCGGTGGCGACGAGCACGGGTGTTAGACCTTTCTTGAAACGCTCCAGCGCTTTTTCCCGCTGGGCTTGAGATTTGTTTCCATGGATCGCATCGGCAGGGAAACCTGCGGCACACAGGCTTTTCGCCAGCTTGTTGGCACCGTGTTTGGTCCGGCTAAAAACGATGGTCAGTTTGCCCGTGCTGGCCTCGGCTTGGCCGCGTAAAAGTTGCTCTAGTAAAGGCTTTTTATTTTCGCGATCTAGGAAACACACTTGTTGCTCAATCTGCTCAGCCGTCGTCGTTTCTGGGGCGATGCTGACATGGGCCGGGTTACGTAAAATGGTCCGTGCGAGTTCGACGATGTTAGGAGCCAGCGTCGCCGAGAAAAACAACGACTGTCGGTTGCTTGGAATCAACGAGACGATGCGTTTCACATCGCGGAGGAAGCCCATGTCGAGCATCCGGTCCACTTCATCAAGGACGAAGAATTCGACACCGGAAAGATCCACGGCACGTTGCTCGATGAGATCTAACAAACGTCCGGGGGTTGCCACGAGGACATCCACGCCGCCGCGCATGGCGGAGATTTGCGGGTTCTGGCCGACTCCGCCGTAGATCAAGGTTTGCTTGAAACGGATGTGTGCGCCGTAGGTGGCGAAGCTTTTTCCCACTTGGCCAGCCAGCTCACGAGTCGGTGCCAGCACGAGCGTGCGGCAGCATTTCGGGCGGACTTGCTTCGGATTTTCATGCAGCGCGTGCAGGATGGGCAGCGCGAAGCTGGCCGTTTTTCCAGTTCCAGTCTGGGCACAGCCTAGTAGATCGCGGCCTTCGAGCAGCAGCGGAATCGCCTGAGCCTGGATCGGCGAAGGGATTTCATAATTGAGTTCGCGCAAAACGCGGTGAAGGGGCGCAGCGATTGGCAGCGCCTCGAATGTAATCGGGGTCATGTTATTGATAAATCGCCTGCCCGGTCCGGTATTGGCGGCAAGCGGTGTCGATGAGCAGTTTGGTATGAACCTCAAACAATCTCTCATCGATGAAGACCGGAAAAGGCTGGAGCCATTTGATCGACCCCGCGACAACAAAAAAATGGTGTCTGGGGCGATGCATAGCCGACGATATCCAGATGACAAGACTTTTGTCGAAGCTTGTGGCGATGGGTGTCGTGACTTTAATACATGACAGAGCTAACGGGATTTAAGAGATTCACGCTATCGCCTTATAGGGTAGCACTTGCGGATGTGATTTCTTCGGCAAGCAAAGGATGGCTTCTGAAATCAGGAAACAGAGGACGGCGATGAGGAAGGCGCGCCAGACATCGCGGGAGAGCGAGGGATCATCGGCTTGGCCAGCTTGGTCCAGCAGGGAGTAGCGGGTGCCGTCGAAGGCTTGGTCTAACTGCTCGCGAGTGAGGATTTCTGGGTTGTCTTCTTGGGCGGGGCGATTGATGGCGAGGAGTCGCTCGCCGAGCCGGAAAATCCCGGATTCGTAAGCCGCATTGACTGGATCTGGCTTGCCGTAATCGTCCAAGCGGGTGCGGGTTTCTCCGGGAAATGGTTGAGCGGAATCTGTCCCGACGGTGGTGAGATAGGAAGCGTCAAAGCGGTCTGCTCCAGCGGTGATGATGCGTTGCACGGCAGGGAGCAAGACGTCGGCATCGCCCATGTTAGACCAGGTGTAATCCGGGATGGAGCCAAGAAACCAAGCCGTGCCACGCTCGACGATGCGGCGAGTCATGACTGGCTCACCATCTTCCCAACGCGCGAGTGAGGTGGAATCGCCTAGCGGGATTTGGCGGCGGATGGCTTTGAGTCGTTCCGCAGGAATGGATGTGCCGTCGATGCTGTCGCGCAGTGGTCCATCGCTGTGATTCCAATCCTTGAGAATAAAAAATTTCCCGGCAGCGGCTTCATTTGGTGCTGACCATTTCAGATCGAGAAAGGCGATCTCAGAGGGAGTTCCAGGCGGAAAAAAAATGACATGCCCGCCGGATGTGAGGAAGCGGGTGATCTGCTCGGCGGCTGGACCGGTAGGAAACGGCGCGGCCCACAGAATGGTGGCGACATCGTCGTAAGTGAGAGAGCCAAAATTGGCGGGCTCGAGGCGTTGCACGGATTGATTTGCAAAACCGGGCGGCGCGGCAGCGAGAGCCAGGTAATCTGCCGCCTCACCAGCGGGCGCGACGACGATGGACTTCGTCGGGCGAGCCGGGCCGTAGGCGAAAAAGGTCGAGTTATCGCGGGTATTTCCATCGGCAGGAATCGAAAGCCAGCCGGAACCCGTGTTGCTACCAGCCGGAAGTGTGATTCGTTTTTGGAAACGGAGAGATTGCCCGGGAATGGTGAGGACCTCGGTAGTTTTTGTGCCGTTAAGTTGGGTGGTAAGCGGCAGGGTGGGGGTGGTGCCGTGCGAATCGCTAGAGCGGAGAATTTCCACATCGAACAGCATTTCATCGCCAGAGCGGCGTGAGCCTAACAGCCGGATGGCCGTGTTCGGAGCTGCGGATCCGGTGAGGGAGAGGATGCGGATGGCGGGTTTCTGCGGGAGGGCCGCGAGGCTGGCACGGGCGACCGTCCAGCGTTCGTCATCGGGTTGCCAATTTGAAAGTTGCAGGTCGGAAGCGAGCCAGACTTCAGAGCGGCCGGTGGTGTCTGCTAGAAATTCTGCGGCCCGGGAAAGCAGAGTGGGAAAATCAGCGGCGGTGTCCGTGGCCGAGGTGGAGGAAATTTCCGCGAGAACATCAGGCGAGGCGATTTCCTGCGGTTTCCCACTGGCGCTGTCAATCATCACCAGGCGGGCCACGCCGAGATTTGCCATCGCATCGCGGACTTTTTGGATCACGATTTCCCGGCGTGAGTCGAGGCCGTCGCTGGGCTTCGTTTCCATCGAAGCAGAGCGATCCAGTATCAGGACGACGGTATCAATCGAGCCGCCGCCCCAGCCGATCAAGCCAGAGATCATCGGTCGTGCGGCAGCGAAAACGAGCGCAGCTATCGCCAAGGCGCGGCAGGTGAGAATGACGATGTGACGGAGCTTTTTCTTGCCCCGAGCTTCGCGCGTCGCCTTGAGCAGAAACTGCATGGCCGCCCACGGGATCGTCTTGTGGCGGCGGCGATTCAGCAGGTGGATGGCGATGGGAATCGCAGCTGCGAGCAGCCCCCAGAGCAGGAGTGGATTCAGGAAAAGCATATTTACCGCAAAGACGCTGAGACCGCGGAGGGTCGCGAAGGGGCTGCAAGGTGGATTGGCATCATCGAAAATGGTGGCTAAGGGAAGGTTTCTTCGTCGATGTGGCGGGAAAAGTCCATCGACTCGTGGAGGATACGAGCGATTTCTATACTGCCGCGCTTCATATTTTGTGGGAAACGTTGGGCTTAATTGCCCCAGCGGGGCAACATGCGATAGCCCAGGGCATCGCCCTGGGTCATAGGTGGATGAAATG
>JANORE010000079.1:0-3524 GCA_031415155.1 Akkermansiaceae bacterium
CCATCGTGCGTCGCCACGTCGAGTGCGCTCCTTGTTTACTCGCCAAATGTCCACTCGACTCTCGCTGTCAAAAGGAGCTGACAACGGTCCGAGTCCGTAGTAGCGAGAGGCGCCGTCGGCACGGTCATTATCAGGCAGAAAACGCACGGAAAAAGGATCCTCGAAAGCTTCTTCAAGCTCGCGGGGTTTGATATTACGAAGATCAAATTGAACGTCGATAAGGTCGAGTTCCATGGGCGGCAGTCTGCGGATGAGCGAGAAAAGTGCAACAAAGACTTTCTCCGATGTCGTCGATTCGTGCCCCGAAATTTCTAAATGAATTTCTCTCGAATGGCTTGCCAGACTCGGTCCGTTGTCAGCTCCTTTTGACAGCGAGAGTCGAGTGGACATTTGGCGAGTAAACAAGGAGCGCACTCGACGTGGCGACGCACGATGGAGTGACGCCGCCCGAGTGGCCGCTTCCATGCCGGATCATTCGGTCCGAAGAGTGTGACACAAGTCGCTCCCGCATGAGCTGCTAGATGGGGAAGTGAGCCGTCGGCCGCGATGATCAAGCCGTGAACCGCTAGCACAGGCAATGTGCCGACGAGTGGCGAGGCATGGAAAAACGTGGCTCGGTCGCCTAGGTGATTGGCTAACATTTTTCCTAGATCACGATAGCCATCAAGGCTGACGATGGTGAGCCGCTTACCGTTTTCTAGTAAATGATTGGCAATTTCCAACCAACGTTCGAGTGGCCACTCATGGCTTAGCCCGAAGTCTGAGCACGGGCAAAGCAGAACCGCTTCCTTCACGGCCTCGATTCCTAGATTCGTAGCCGTGAAAAATTCAGGGCGCTTCGTATCGACTCCTAGTTCTTCGATGGCGGCTAGATAATGTCTCACTCGATGCTCTAACGGCCCAGTGGAAAAACTCAGGGGATGGGTCAGAAATTTGTTTAAATAGCGCTCACTCGGTCCAAGACGTTTTTCGATTCCGGCGATTTTAGAAACTTCCGCAGCCAAGCCAGTTTCCCAAGCCAGAGAAGCTTTCCATGCGCCTGTGATTTTTCCCGCGATGAGCTTCGGTTTCGCTCGTAATGGGAAATCAATCACGGTGAGACCATCCACCGTTTCCCAAAATTCGCGCTGAGTTTCCGAGCATAAAACCCCCGTTTTCAAGCCCGAGGCGATCAACGCCCGCACCGCAGGAACGGCGAAACAGGCTTCATCCCAGCGGGCGGGCGCAGCCACTAACATATCTCCAGAAGTCATCGTCACTTGCCGAGCCTAACGTCCGCAGACCCTTACGGAAATAGCAAAGTAATCCGCTTCCCGCTTGCCTCTTCCTCGGGTGAAACGGAAACTTCACACGTGCAACAAACTCTCCGCGATCACTTCGGCCACGACGCCTTTCGGGAGGGTCAAGAGCCAGTGATTAAGGCATTGTTAGAAGGTCGTTCCGCTCTCGCCGTTTTTCCGACCGGTGGCGGGAAATCCCTCTGCTATCAGCTTCCGGCAATGCTGCTAGACGGGCTCACACTCGTCGTTTCGCCACTCATCGCTCTCATGCGAGACCAAGTCGAAGCCTTGCAGAAAAAGGGAATTTCTGCCGCCCGGCTTGATTCCACGCTTGATGCAGACCAAGTCCGCGACGTTTACGAAAAACTCCACTCAGGCGTGCTCAAGCTGCTTTACATCGCGCCGGAGCGCTTTGCGAACGAGGCATTCCGCCTGCAACTCAGGCGCTTGCCGATTCGACTGATCGCGATTGATGAAGCGCATTGTATTTCCGAATGGGGTCATAATTTCCGTCCAGACTATCTCAAATTAGCGAAAATTTGCCGTCAGCTCAAATTCCCACGTGTCCTTGCGCTCACGGCGACCGCCACGCCGAAAGTGGCTCGCGACATACGCAAGCAATTCCGCATCGCTCTAGCAGACCATACTCAGTTGAGCTTCCATCGCGAGAATTTGGATTTGAGAATCACCCCGTGTGCAGTGGCTGAGCGGAAAGAGATGTTGCGAGGAAAGTTGAGTGCTCTGGAGTGCCCTTCAATCGTCTATGTCACTCGCCAAGAAACTGCGGAAGAGGTCGCGACGTTTTTGGCGAAGAATGGTCTATCCGCTCGTGCTTATCACGCGGGCCTGCCAGCCGAATTCAGGGCTGATGCTCAGAACTCGTTCATGGTTGGCGACACTCGCATCATGGTTGCCACCATCGCCTTTGGCATGGGAATTGATAAATCGAACATCGGTGCAGTCTTTCATTATAATCTCCCGAAAAGCCTGGAAAACTATACTCAAGAAATCGGTCGTGCAGGTCGAAATGGAGATTCTGCTCTCTGTGAAATGCTCGCCTGTGGTGATGACCTCACCGTTTTAGAAAACTTCATTTACTCAGATATTCCATCACCGCGAGCATTGGGAAATCTCGTGGATCGTGTGCTCCGGCTGGGTCCGATATTTGATATTTCACTGTATGATCTCTCGACCGTTTGCGACATCCGCCCGAGCGTGATTTCCACGGTACTGACTTATTTGGAAATTGATGGGATTATCGAAGCGACTGGGATTTTTTACGCGACTTATCGAGCGAAGCTGTTGAGGCCGCAGGAAAAAATTCTTGCTGGACGTTCTGCGGCAGAACGGAAACTCATTCAACAAATTTTGGATGCTGCGGAGCTGAAACGGTGGTGGTTATATTTCTATCCATCACTTCTCGCAGAAAAGCTAAACCTGTCTCGCGAGAAAATCGTTTCCGCAATCCATAGTTTGGAATCCGCAGGTGATATCACTCTCGGGGTTTCTCATATCCGCCATGGATACCGGCTTCAAAAAACAAAGATTGAGCTTAAATTGATCACTGCGGAACTGGTCGCGAAATTCCAAGCTCGTGAGCAATCCGATCTGGCTCGCTTGCATCAAGTGTTAGATTTATCCGCCTATCGTGGTTGTCTAACGAGTTATCTCACCAAGCACTTTGGCGAGAAATTAAAAGAGCCTTGTGGCCATTGCGACCGATGCCGAGGCGTCGCGGCGAAAAAAATCAAACGCCCCAAGTCGCGTCGTGCGACAGATGCGGAACTCGGCGTGGTGAAGGATCTCGTCGATGAAAAACATGCCGCGCTGGCCACTCCGCGCCAACTCACCCGCTTTCTCTGCGGCATGAGTAGCCCTGCCGCCACTCGCGCCCGACTGACTCGGCATCATGCGTTTGGGATTTTATCAGATATACCTTTTGCGGAGGCTCTCATCATTGCTGAGGCGGCGTCATCAAGGTGTTTCTAGGGACTGAAGCTCAATGTTTCTAAACCAGACCGGTTGACCTTCTGCTTGAAGCGCGATGTGGCCGAATTTGATGATTTCTGGCGCGCCAGCGAGTGATAAATTCTTCGCTGGCGCGATTCCACATCGCAGATCTAGCTGAGGTTTTTGGTAGCGTAGCACTTCCACCCCGTTGATTCGGTGGATGATTTCATCACTCCCATGAACTTCGACTTCCACGTTCACCCATTCTTCGGGCGGAAAGGTCGGCGCCGTGGA
>JANORE010000080.1:0-6637 GCA_031415155.1 Akkermansiaceae bacterium
AAGACGAGAGCCGCTTCGTCAAAATCCACGATACAAAGTTCATCCTTGGCAAAAAGCGGCTCTACATAACCGCCACGCCGCGCATTTACAGCGATGACACCAAGGTGAAAGCCAAGGAAGGCGACGCCGAGCTTTGCTCCATGGATGATCCCGCCATCTTTGGTGAGGAACTCCACCGTCTCGGTTTCGGCGAGGCCGTCGGCTCCGCGCTGCTTTCAGACTACAAGGTGCTCGTCCTCGCCGTGGACGAGAAATACGTCACCAAGACCTTCCAACGCCAGATCGCCGATGCCGATAATTCCCTGAAACTCGAAGACGCCGTCCGCATCACCGGCTGCTGGAATGGCCTCGCCAAGCGGCTAGACCACACCGCTTCCACCACGGATCTCCAGGGCGACCTCGCCCCCATGCGCCGCGCCGTCGCCTTTTCCCGTTCCATCAAAGATTCCAAAGCCTTCGTCGATCAATTCGCCGAAATCATCGAAGCCTACCGCAGCACCCACCCGGATGAGGAAAATCTCCTCCACTGCGAACTGGATCATGTGGACGGCAGCTTCAACGCCATGCGCCGAAATTCCCGGCTCGATTGGCTCAAAGAATTCCCGCCAGCCGATACCTGCCGCATCCTATCGAATGCCCGCTGCCTTTCAGAAGGCGTGGACGTCCCCGCGCTGGATGCCGTCATTTTCCTCAATCCGCGAAATTCCATCGTCGATGTCGTCCAATCCGTCGGCCGTGTCATGCGGAATGCACCGGGGGACAAGCGAGGAGCTGCCGCGCAAAACAACACGGCTTGCCATCTAGCTCATAATAAGGTGATTTCAATTCCTTTCAATCACGTTGCTGCCTGAAATTTTTTCGATTATCACATGTCCAAATACATAAACGCCGATAAGCCACAGCTTTGGAAACAGGACATCGCAGCCTCAGTCGATCAGTTTAACCAATGGTTTATTCGCTTTGCTCCAGAAACATTTCGTGCCACACGTCGCATCACGACAGAGAGGGTTAAAAGCGCCCTAATTGCAACGCGCGATCTACATGACATCACGCCGCAAGCTCTTAAGACCAATCCAGAAGTAATTTCAGCTCTACGGATGTGCACAGCACCGCCCTTGGCCGTAGACCGCCTGATTGGTCTTGCCGGTGCCAGTAAATCGTTGATCGGAACGATGGAAACAGGCAAGCTCGCCGCCCGGATGGCTCCTGTCATCCTTGAAGAAAATCTTACCAAGATTTGTGAAATCGTAAGCAGGCTTCTCGACCACGATATCTTCCCCTGGCTGGATGGGACGAAAAGTAGAAAGGCGACTGATCACGAGCGCGACCGGGCCGCCACAATCGTTGCGGATAGGCTGTGCAGTGCAGTTGCCAATCCTATAGTTCGCAACGCCCAAGAACAGCGGCAGCTAAAATTGATCGGCGACTGGCTTGAGCTTCGTGGCTACCGGAAGAAATCCCACCTTTCCTCAGAAACGCTCTCAAAAATGGAACCCGGCACCTATGCTTTTCGAATGAACCTCGTCGTCGGCAGCATCAAGAGCGTGAACATTCCCATTGATGTTGTGGTCCAACCGCTCAAGCCCAAGAAAGGACGATTTCCTATTCTCATTGAAGCAAAGTCGGCAGGTGATTTCACCAACACCAACAAGCGTCGCAAAGAAGAAGCCATCAAGGTTCACCAGTTGAGGAATACCTTCGGGCAATCTGTCCAGTTTCTATTGTTCCTATGCGGCTATTTCGGCAGTGACTATCTTGGCTATGAAGCCGCCGAAGGCATTGATTGGGTTTGGGAACACCGGATGGATGATCTCGCAAAAATCGGACTATAAAATCTAATGGTCTCACTCCAACCACATCCCAACGAAACGCGCCGCCAAGTATTGCAGCGTGAGATTGACTCGTTGAAATCAGCAGAGGAACGCAATCGACTTGGCCAATTCGCCACTCCCTATCCATTGGCACTTGAGATTGCCGGCTACATCAAGTCTCTCCTCAAGCCTCACCATCCAAAACTCCGCTTCGCCGACCCCTCCATCGGCTCCGGCAGCTTCTATTCCGCCGCTTCATCCGTATTTGGTCGCAACGGGTTGGAGTATGCCATGGGCATTGAACTCGACTCTGCGTTTGCCGATGTCGCCGAATCGCTCTGGGGAACGCTGGGTCTTCAAATGATTCGAGGCGATTTTACGCAGGTGATAACCCAAGGTAATTGCCCACCCGCTCCGAATCTGATTCTAGCAAATCCTCCTTACGTTAGGCATCACCATCTCAATCAAGACGACAAGCTTCGTCTTCGATCACTGGTCTTACAGCGCACCGGAATCAAAGTAAGCGGACTCTCGGGTCTATACGTCTATTTTCTCCTTCTTGCTACAACTTGGATGGAAAAAGGCGGTATCGCAGCTTGGCTCATCCCCTCCGAATTCATGGATGTGAACTATGGTGCAGCCCTACGTGATTTCCTATCAAAACACGTCACACTCGTCCGCATCCACCGTTTCGATCCCGCAGATGTTCAGTTCAACGATGCTCTCGTAACGTCAGCTATCGTCGTTTTCCAAAATACTCAAGCACCCGTTGGCCACAAGGCTGAGTTCAGCTTCGGCGGCACACTTGAACACCCCATCGTCAGCGAAAAGATCGGCCTGCCTCAGCTCCGTGAAACAGGGAAATGGTCAAGATTCCCGCGTCATGCCGACAATGACCGCATGGGCACCAATAAATCCGATGGTCCGTGTCTCGGAGACTTCTTTCGCATCCAACGCGGCATCGCAACTGGCTGCAACGCATTCTTTTTAATTGAGCGCACCAAAGCTAAACAACTCGGTATTCCAACTTCCTTCCTTCGCCCGATCCTTCCGAGTCCACGTCACCTCGCGACCACACTCGTCGAAAGCGAGGCCGACGGCTATCCCCAGATTTCTCCGCAACTATGTCTTCTCGATTGCAATCTACCCGAAGACTTGCTTGCCACCAAACACCCGAAACTGTGGGCATATCTGCAGACAGCAGAATCCCTCGACATCAAGAAAGGCTATATTCTCCGCAGCCGCACTCCTTGGTATCGGCAGGAGCAACGGCAAGCAGCCCCATTTCTATGCACCTACATGGGCCGTGGGACTCAGGAAAAGTTACCATTCCGGTTTGTTTGGAACCGCTCCCAAGCAGTTGCAACTAACCTCTACCTCATGCTTACCCCAACCGACGGGTTGGCAGCCATGCTTTTCGCATACCCCGAACGAACTGCCCGCATTCACGAGTGGCTAAGCAACCTCACCAGTGGCGAGCTGCGTAGCGAGGGGCGCGTTTACGGCGGAGGTCTTAATAAAATCGAGCCGAAGGAGTTGGCCCGTATTTCCACACAGTCGTTAGTCGAACTGTGGCCCGAGATCATGCTCCAACCCAATCGGCAAATGAGTCTATTCACCGCATGAACTTGCTCAACTGGCGATCGGTTGATTTCCGCGCCTTCTCCCAAACCAGGCTGTGACCTCGCCCACTGGCATCTGAACTACGAGACCAGTGAACCGTATCCGCTAGGCGAAGCCACTAGCGAATTCACCCTCGATCCCGCCACCGCCTACAAGGTCCAGAAAATGACCTTCGCCCGCAAGGACAAGCAGATCGATAAGACCGCTATCATTTATAACAGCCACCTCACCCTCACCGGTATCCCACTGGAAGCCTACGACTACATCGTCAATGGCAAGCCCGCCCTCGAATGGATCATGGAACGCTACCAAGTCACCCGTGACAAAGACAGCGGCATCACCAACGACCCCAACGACTGGTGCACCGAACATCACAACCCCCGCTACATCGTGGATCTCATTAAACGCGTCACCCGCGTCAGCCTAGAAACCATGAAAATCGTCAACGCCCTGCCCGCCTTGAACGAGAAGAAGTAAATAGCAGAGAACCTCCGCATTTCAAATCATGACCCGCCGCCGCGAAACGTTCAAACGAACACAAAAACAACAAAATTACCATCGAATGACTTTGATTGAATTTTTGCGGGTTGACGTTATGTTATCATATAATAACAAGCCGCCGCACCATGAAAACAAACCTCCATCATGCCAGAACCTCACTCAGCAGTATTCCTGAAGGAGATTCTCGAAAGCGCCATTGATGCATTAGCAGAAGGGCGACGTGATCACATCTATCGTAGGGATTTCAAAACAGGTCGAAGGGTCATCTGGCACTTTGACAATAACATCGAAAGACTAAACGCCTGCTGTGAATCCTATATCGAAAATGAAGATGACTACTTGGGGAGTGGTTCTCGATTGCCTTGAAGCGGCTCTTACCGACCCCCCATGGGAGTTACAAGCAGCCTCAAGAACCAAAATCCAGCCACGATGAGGCGCTGGGGCATGAGATGTTTGCCTTCGTCGTCCAACTGGATGATTTCACTCGTCCAGTTTACACCAAATTCTGTATTATCGACCGATCCGACGACACATGGTATATCTCCATTGATTGTCACACCTAAAACCACATGAAAAGAGAACGAAAAAGTAAGCGCCCTTTGGCGCCCAGAAAGCTGCCACCGGATTGCCTGTGTTGTGGTGAAGCTCAGCCTTGGGTGGTCAATGCCGTTGTCTTCACCTCCCCTTTCCGAGGAATCGATCATACGGTTTCAGCCAGCGTGAATCAGTGCCGCAACTGTGACGCTATCTCCACAACTCTGGAACAATCCGAAGCGATATCCCTCAAAGTGCGTGAGGCACACAAGGCTTGGGTTTCCAAGAAATTGAAGGATGCAATGAAAGAACTAAGCCTCACCATCGATGGACTCGTCCATAAAACGGGATTCGCCCGTGCAACCGTAGCACGCGCTTCAAGTGGCGAACCACTGATTGAGGCGAGCATAGAGAAACTTCTGTGGCATGAAATCGATGAACTACAAAAGAAACAAATCGTGAAGATTTGGACGACGATGGAAGTAAAAAACGCATCGCCTCTGAATGAGATCATCAAAATCAAAGTCCGCACCAATCAACAACAAGGGCGGAGCTATGCTGCCGTCATGAAGGCTGGCGCTCGCTCGCCGTTGGCATTTGCATCCCAAGCTTTCTCAATAGAAAAGAATCCTGAATGTTACGCATACGCCTGCGCCTAATCCATGCAAAGTCCCCTACAACTCAAGGATCATAAAATCCTTCGTATCTATTTCGATACCCGGCAAATAGATGACCAAAGTTCTGAACTAGTTTTCAACCATGCCATGGAAATTTTCCATCCTGAAAACCAAGATCATACGTGGCTGGTCAGGCTAGATATACAGTTCAAAGCGACTTCCGAATCCACTGTCGCGCCTTACCTAGGTGAAATTGCAGTGGTAGGAACATTTACTCTCGACCAGGATTTCCCCGAGGAAAAATCGAAAGATATGGTCTATATGAACGGCGGCGCTATCCTATACGGTGTGGTGCGGGAGATACTCTGCAACATCACTTCTCGAGGAATTCATGGCCCGATTATGCTCCCCACACTTGATGCTCGCAGTTTTATTCCAGTCACCTGACTGAAGCCAGCCGTTGATGATTTCCGAACCTTACAGTTTTTGCTTTTTGCGCTACGTGCATGAGCCGCTTTCCGGCGAGTTCGCAAACGTGGGCGTCTTGCTATGGGCACCGGGAAGTCGATTTTTGGGATTCCGAGCTTCGCATAAATTTCGGCGACTCAGCGGGTTTTTCCTTGGGTTCCAGCAACAAGGCTACCGCAATATGATTGCAAGGATCGAAACTCAGTTTGAGAAACTCGCAGTGAGATTGCTTGATCCACAAGACACGCCCCCCTTCAAGGAGGCCCCCAAAAGCGCGCGGGATCTCGCTCTCCAAGTCATTCCCCATGATGATGCCGCCCTTCAATGGAGCCTATCAGGCGGAGGCATGGCTGAATCTCCGTCGCAGGAACTGGAGATGCTTTTCCAAGAGGCTGTTTCGCGTCACTATGATTCCGTGGAGGAGGCTCGCCGTGATGATGCTGCTATTTAGAGCTTGTCCCAAAATCCGTGGTTTCCGGCAGGATTGAAAAAACGTTCTCCGGAATATTTTCCCGGACTCGGATTTTTCTGAAAATTGCCTGAATAGGCGTGTTCACATCAAATTCACCTCGTCAGATCTTAGTTTTTCCGCCGTTTGGGCGTGGCTCAGCCGGACCGGTCTGTATCGTGATCCATATTTTCGGCGGGAGCGGGTGAGTTTTGTCAGGCGGCCCGTGCTTTTGGCTGGCGGGTGACGGCGGGGAGTAGTTCTATACTGCCACGCATCACGTTTTGTGAAAAACGTCGGGCTGGATTGCCCCAACGGGGTAACATGCGATAGCCTAGGGCATCGCCCTGGGTAATGGGTGAACGAAATGGTTTAGCCCTGAAAGGGCGGAACTTTTCAGGAGGAGGAGCATCAAATTTCGCCCTTTCAGGGCTTGAATTCCTTGGGATTTCTCTACCCAGGGCGATGCCCTGGGCTATCGCATTTTGCCCCGTTAGGGCAACCCTTTGAGCGACGGCATCATTTCCACAAATCATCATGCGCGGCAGTATAACACGCCTTCCATACGTCCGATGATTTGCTGGGCTTGGCTTCGCTGAGTGTTGTTTCAGCACGGCGGGTCTTGAGTGCGGCGA
>JANORE010000081.1:0-1636 GCA_031415155.1 Akkermansiaceae bacterium
GTCAGGTCGTTCCCACAGTAATAAACCATCAGATGCTGAGGCGCTTGAGACCGTAGAAAAAAATCGAGCTGCGTGGAGCCAAAATCGAAGGGTGAGGGCTGATCAGGTAAATAAAATCCAAACTTATGGTCCTCTTCAAAATTTGATAGAGTAGCTCCGTACCATACCCACTGAAGGTTTGTGCCAACGGTTGGATCAATATCTTCACGCCGCCAACCGCAAGTTAAACCCCAAGAATGGTTCGCTACTCGAATCGGTGGATCAGTCATGTTTCCAGCAGCCGCATTTTCTCGTTCGGTTTTGAAATTGTTATTGGTCTCATAAGCAAAAACATTCGCCTGATAGGCAACGCCTCGGCTCTCATAGAAATTACTAAAGAGAGATCCCACGCCGCTTGCCGCCATCGTGCCAGCTACATTAGTCGCGTGACTCGTCGGATCGAGAGTTGCGGTATCTTTCTGAAAAATCCGTGCCACCCCCATCTCAATGTGGGAAGGGCGCACCGCGCCATCCACCTCCCACATGCCCAGCGTTTGACCCGCGCCAGTGAGATTCAGTCCGGTATGACTCTCGGTATAAGGCCATGGGAAAAAATTCGGTAACGCGGAATTATTCTGAATTGGCCACAGCTCATCCGCACTAATACCTGCGGCGGAAAGCGTATCATTTCCTTGAATGTAAATCGGGCCAAGCGACTCGCCGGAAAGCTTGAGCTTCTTGCCACTCTCATCTTGGAATTCCTTTTCCACTCCATACTTGCGAGCGAGGTCATAGAGCGCCCGTGCCTTGTCCGCCGTGAGAAACTTGGATGCGGCAGCGTCGCGGCGGAGAGCGGCGTTGGTTTCTTCGGCTGCTTGGAGCTTGGCATCCGGCTCGGTCTGGCCCGGCGGGATGAGTTGGACCATTTGAGGGGCGAGTTCAGCTTTTTTCCTTTCCCATGCTTCCTGAGCGAGTGCCAGAGACGCGGCGGCATCACGCTGGCCTTCTGCAATTTCCTCGGGGGTAGGATCGCGGGGGATCGGGCCTTCGACGAATGGGTCGCGCCACAGGATCATTTCCTCATAGTCCGTCACTTTGTCGCCATCGGTATCGATGGATTTGTCGCGGTGTTTGATCTCGCTGTGAAGGTGGCACCAGAGATCGTCCCAGCCATCGCCATCGGAATCGTAAATGGTGCGTTCTTTGCCGAGGTAGTCTTTGACGACGACGGCAGCGGCAGCGGGTTTAGAATCTTGGGCGGGGAGAGAAGACGCGCCAATGCCGATGGTGGCGCAAGCGGAGAGGGTGAGAAGCGGATTCGTGAAACGATTTTTCATGATGATTTGATTTTGGTGAGATACTGGAACTTTCCCTCGGCGGCGGAGATGGGGAAATTGAGTCAATATCGTCACTTTCATGAAACATGAGGCGCGGACTTGAATCCACGCCCTGCACACAGGCACCGCTAAGCGCCTCATCGAAGAAGCGCGGCCAAGCCGCGCCAATAGGCGCGACGGACTTTGTTTCTTCAATGGGCAGTGTGAAATTTAGCGGTTTTGTGTGCAGCCCAAGAGCCCTTTGTGGTCGCAAAGGTATGTGTAAAAATTTGAGTTAGATCATAGGAGGAAATTGCTAATGGTTAGCAATAGAAGACCTG